>CAYXJH010000481.1:0-2553 GCA_964465415.1 uncultured Gemmatimonadaceae bacterium | reverse complement strand
CTGTTCCTGCTGCGTCACGTCGAGGGGCTGTCGATCGAAGAGCTGGCCGGGATGTTCCGGATGGAGAAGAACAACGTGTCCGTCAGGCTCCACCGCATCCGGCACCGGCTGCAGGCCGAAATGAATCGCTAGGAGTTCGACCATGTCAGACGATCGTCTGGAACGAGCGCTCCACGCCATGACGGAGGAAGACGTCGACGCCCGCACGCTCGAGACCGTGCGGGCGCGCGTCTCGGCGAAGGTCATGAACGAAGGCGTCGCCTGTGCGGAGTTCCGGCAGGACTTCCGCGCGTATCAGAGCCACGAACTGCGCGGCAGCCGCCGCATCCTGCTGGAAGACCATCTCAGCCGCTGCCCAGGCTGTCGCGGCCGAATCGCCGGGCTGAAGGGCGGGAGGCCGACCGTCGCCATGCCACGGCGGTCATCCACCCACTGGGGGCAACGGGGCGCCCTCGCCGCGGCCGCCGCAGGGGTCTTCGCGATCCTGTATCTGGGACTCGACACGATTGATACGATGCTGGGTCCGGGCGGTCCGCGGGCCACGGTCGTGTCGGCTGACGGCGGCCTGTACCGCCTGGCCGTGGGCGCTCTCGAACCTGGCGCCGCCATCGGCGAGCGGGAGTCGATCCGCACGGGTCCGGGCGCTCACGCGGTGTTGCGGCTCGCCGACGGATCGGTGGTGGATGTCAACGAGCGCACGGAGCTCTCCGTGACCGCTGCGTGGAGCGGCCAGGCGATTCACCTGCAACGCGGCGACATCATCGTCAAGGCCGCCGCACAGCGGCGCGGGCGCCTGCGGGTCCTGACCCGCGATTCCATCGCGTCGGTGAAGGGGACCGTCTTCGCCGTGTCCGCCGGCATGGGCGGTTCGGTGGTCTCGGTGGTCGAAGGATCGGTGGCGGTCAACCAGCCCGGCAGGGACGTGATCCTCAGCCCGGGCGAGCAGGCCGCCTCCAACCCGGCGCTGGCGAGCTCGGTCGCGCAAGCCGTCTCGTGGAGCCGCGAGGCGGAGTCCTACCTGGAGCTGCTCGGGTCGCTTGCGACGATCGAGCGCGAGCTGGCGCGTTTTCCACCCGAGCTGCGGACCCACTCGACCCTGCTTCCGTATCTTCCCGCCGGTACGGTCGTCTACGCCGCCGTCCCGAATCCCGGCGTCACGATCGGCCGGGCCCTGTCCCTTGCCGACTGGCAGTCGGCCCAGAACGCGACGTTCGCGACATGGTGGAACTCCGAGGCGGGACAGCAGCTGAGACAGATGGCGGACCGCCTCCAGTCGGTGAACCCGCTGCTCGGGGACGAGATCGTCTTCTGTGCCAGCATCCTCGGGCCAGACGAGGCCGTGCCGATGGTGATTGCCCGCGTGCAGCCCGGCACCCGGGCGCAGCTCGCGGGCGCCCTGGAGGGGCTGTTCGCCGAGGCGGGCGAGTCTCCCGCGCCGTACTGGGTGTCCGACGACCTGATGGTCGTGTCAGACTCGCCGTCGCACCTGGCGTGGGCTGTCGCTCACCTGGGACAGGGCGCCGGCGCCCCGTTTGCGGCGGCCATCGCGGAGCGGTACCGGCGTGGCGTGGGCTGGCTCATGGCGATGGATGCGCCCCCCGTGGTCGCGATGGCGTCCGGAGACGACGCCCCACCCATCGAGCTCGCCGGCATGATCGGGATGCAGTACGTCTTCGTCGAGCAGCGTGCGCCTGCGGGTGCGGAAGAGCATGAGGTCACGTTCACGTTCCAGGGGGCACGCACGGGAATGGGGGCGTGGTTGGCGGACGCCGGCTCCGGGGGCGCAGCCGAGTATCTGCCGGCCGATGCCCTCCTCGCCGGCTACGTGTCGACTCGCGAGCCCCTGCAGCTGTTCGAGGAGCTCACCGCGCTCATCACCCGGTCGGAGCCGGACTTCGAACACGGCCTGACTGCGATGGACGAGACGCTCGGCCCCGGCTTCATCCAGAACCTGACCGCGGCATTGGGGACCGAAGCGGCTGTGGCCGTGACGGGACTCTCGGCCAGCGGTCCGACCTGGGTCATCGCGATGGTGGCGAACAATCCGCCGGTCATCGACCGCTCCCTCCAGACGCTGGTGGACACGTTCAACGCGGAACT
This sequence comes from uncultured Gemmatimonadaceae bacterium, assembly GCA_964465415.1. Lineage (GTDB taxonomy): Bacteria > Gemmatimonadota > Gemmatimonadetes > Longimicrobiales > RSA9 > SLCC01. The sequence goes on along the minus strand of CAYXJH010000481.1, from coordinate 453 downwards.
CGGACCCGACGAGCAGGGCCGGCGGATCGTGTTCGAGCAGGAGCACGCGGGCGGACGGGTCTGGAGCACGATGCAACCGGGAGGCGTTCCGCTCCGGATGATCTGGACGTACGATCAGGGCTACCTGGTGGCCGGCTCCGATCGCGCCATTGCGGAGCGTGCCATCGCGACCAGGAACGGCGGGTTCCCGCTCGTCTGGTCGCCGGAGTTCCTGTTCCAGCTCCCCTCGTCTGCCGCACTCCACCCGTCCGCCTTCGCCTGGGTGAACGCGAAGGGGGCATTCGGGGTCCTGTCGGCGCTGGCCCCGAGCCCGGCGCTGGGCGAACTCCTGGCCGGACGCGATCCGATGCTGGTGGTGTTCGATGGAACGCCGGAACAGATCCACGCGGCCAGCCGTACTCGTGTCTCGGGGTTGATCATGGACGTGATGCTGATCGAGAGCCTGAGCCGGGC
>CAYXJH010000480.1:0-2583 GCA_964465415.1 uncultured Gemmatimonadaceae bacterium | reverse complement strand
CGTGGCCACCGCCGTCACCGCCGCCGCCCGCAGGAACGACCCGGCCTCGGCACCGGCGGCCAGACCCGTCAGGGCGCCCAGGAGGTGGCCCGGAAGCCAGGGCCGAAGCTCGGGCACCAGGCCCAGGAGGGGGAAGGTCAGGAGGATGCCGGCGGAGAGGGCGATGACGCCCAGTACGCCCCGGAGCACCGCAGCCGACAGAGCCACCACCGCCACGGCGAAGGCCAGGTACAGGCAGATCAGGAGCGTCCCCACGATCATGGCGCGCACGGGTAGGGGGCCCAGGAGGATCACCGTCTCGTACCACGCTCCCGCCGTCCCCAGGATGAACGCGCCGCACGCGGCGGCGGTCGTGACCGTGTAGCGGGGAGCCAGGAGTGGCCAGGCGCCGGGGACCCGGGAGCGGTAGAACGTCGCCCGCTCCGGCGGGGTGTCGAAAGCCAGCGACCCGGCGGCGATGGCCAGAACCACCAGCAGCCCCACCTGCACGGCGTTGCTCATGTACTGCTCGAGTCCCGAAACCGGCGTGGGCGGCGGTAGGGTGATCTGGATGTCGCCCGCCAGGCGACCCAGGAGGACGTCCATGTACGCAGCGGTGATGGGCCCCAGGAGTCCGAAGAAGAGGAAGACCCCCACCAGCGCCAGCCAGCGCTTGGTCCGCCACAGTCGCAGCCACTCCACTCGCCAGAGACTCATCCGGTCAGCTCCAGGAATACGTGCTCCAGGTCCGCCTCCACGGGCGTGATCGCCACGACCCGGGCGCGCGACTCCGCCAGCACCCGGGCCAATCCAGCTTCCGCCGCGTCCAGGGACGATACCGTCACCCGCAGCCGGTCCCTCCCCGGCCGCTCCACCGCCGTCACCCACTCCTCCGCCGCCAGGGCAGCGGCCGCGGATTCAACGGGCGGGCGAATGCGGATCGAGTACGCCGCCGCCGCCCGCCCCACCAGCAGCTCGCGGGTGGTGCCCTGGAACAGGAGCCGGCCATGGCGGAGGATCCCTATGGTGTCGCACACCTGCTGGACATCGCCCAGGATATGGCTGGAGAAGATCACGGTGGTCTCCCCCCGGAGTCCCGCCACCAGGTCCAGCACGTCCCGCCGCCCGGCCGGGTCCAGCGCCGCGGCAGGCTCGTCCAGCACCAGGAGCGCCGGCTCTGCCGCCAGGGCGGAGGCGAGGCCCAGCCGCTGAAGCATGCCCCGGGAGAAGCCGCCGGCGCGGCGATCCGAGGCGTCCTCCAGACGCGTGGTGGCCAGGATCCGCTCCACCGGCTCGGGGTCCGCCGTGAGCCCTGCCAGGTTTCGGGCCAGGGCCACCACCTCCCTGGCCGTGAGCCACGGCTCGAAGCTGGGCGCGTCCGGCACCACCGCCACGCGAGCCCTGGGGATGGCCAGCTCCACTTCTCCTGCGGTGGGGTGGCGCAGACCGGCCAGGATGGACAGGAGCGTGGTCTTCCCGGCCCCGTTGGGGCCCACCAGCCCGTACACCGAGCCCTTGGGGACGGTCAGCCCTACCCCCTCCAGCGCGGTCACCGGGCCGTAGCGCTTGGTCAGACCCCGGGTCGCCACCGCCGAGCCTGTCATCGCGGATCCCGGCCCAACATCAGGTAGGCGAGGGGGCCCAGGGGGATGGACACCAGGCAGATGAGCGCCCAGCCCCACTTGGGCAGATGCCGGACGGCCGGGGCCCGGTAGATGTCGTATAGGCAGTAGCCCGCCAGTGCGATCGCCAGGATCAGCAGCGGGGCCAGGGCCCATGGGTCCATTGTCATCCCTCCGCCTACTGTACGCCGTGGTCTCCTTCCTCACCCATCCGTACGCGGCGGCGGCCCGGGTCCTTCACTCGCGTCATGTGGGCGCATATGGGCAGGCTCCCCCACTGCCTCCCCCCCCATGGCCGGCCAGTGGGGGATTCGTCAGGCCGGCCGGCGCGCTACCCTTACGGCGACTCGTCAGACGCCCGGGGAGGAGGTACCATGAACGTACATGCCATGCTCGACAGGGTCACGGCCGCCACGGGCGCCCTGGCCCTGGGCCGTGACCGGTTCTTCGCCCGGTCCGTGGCTAGCGCTCCCATCGCCGACGTCACCCGCCGCATCGAGATGGACCCGGTCACCCTGTCGGGCCCCGGCATGCGGGACGTGGCGGTGACCACCCCGGCCGGCCGGCTCGACGCGGCCTTCCACGTGGCGCGATGGCGCGGCGCCGGCCACCCGGGCCTGATCTACCTCCACGGGAGCGGTGAGCGACCGTTCGACTTCTCGCGAACCGCCAAGAACACGTTCCGAACGGTGGTCATGGCGGCCGATCCGCCGTGGGAGGAGAACCTGGTGGTTGTCCGCGCACCCTTCCACGACGGTTCCGCCAGGGCCTATGCCCGGGCCATGGGGGACCTTTGGAACTTCACGGCGATGATCGGCAGCATGGTCGTACTGGCTGACCGTTTGTTGGACGCATTGCGCGCCGCCGGATCGGGACCGGTCACCATTGCCGGGACGAGCCTCGGTGGGTGGGCCACCAACCTTCACGCGTCGTGCTTCGGGACCGCCGACGCCTACATCCCCATGCTCGCCGGCGCTGCGCT
>CAYXJH010000479.1:0-2586 GCA_964465415.1 uncultured Gemmatimonadaceae bacterium | reverse complement strand
CGCCCGCGCCCTCGCGCCCATCCTCCAGCGCCGGGTGCTCCGCCTCTTCCAGCGCGCGGTCTCCTCGATCAGCACACCGTAGACGACATGCTCACATGGCAGGGGACCGGCGGCCCTACCGAAAGCAGCCGAAACGGCGTTTGGAATTCCTATCCCTCTTATCCCTTATCCCTCGAGTCGCCGTTCGGCCTGGTCGACCAGGGGCCGTAGCTCGGGATCGGCGTCCCGCCAGAGCAGGGTGAAGAGGTGGTAGTGGTGGGCCGCCTTCTCCCGGTCCCCAAGCCGGTCGTAGATCTCGGCCACCCGCAGGTGGGATAGGGGCACGAACAGGGGCCCGTGCAGCCACAAGCCCGCCGCGTCGAACGGGTACCACGCCAGCGCCTCCTCGTCGCGGCCCAGCTCACGGAGCAGCTCGGCGCGGAGGAATCGTTGGAAGGTGAAATCCGGATAGGAGGTCGCGGGGGTCGAGATGGAGAGGCCGAACATGTCGCCCTCCACGGCCTCGAGCAGTCGCAGCGCCTCGCCCATGCGACCCTCGGCCCGGGCCGCCAATGCCCGTACGGTGTGGCTCCCGATGCGCCCCAGGGCGCCGTGGGGGTCCCGGGCTTCCAGCGCCGCGACGTCCCTGGCGTGACGCTCGGCCGCGGCCATATCGCCCAGCCGCACGCTCAGGATTCCCAGCAGCACCGACCGGACCTGCCTCCAGACCTCGACCTCCCAACCCGGCCAGGGAGACGTGTCCGGGGAGAGCGCGCCGACCTCCTGCCTCACCCTCGCCAGGTCGGTAGCCGTCGCGGTGGCGAACGGCGCTCTCATCCACCACGCCTCGTAGAGAACAGCGCGATCGGGATCAAGCCGGCGCAACTCCTCGAGAGCAGCCCGCCCCTGGGAGACCCGTCCGAGCCAGAACGCCAGCTGAACGACCTCGCCCCGCCGCCGCCACTCGGGCATTTGGGGTATGGACAGCGCGAGTGATTGCTCCGCGTGAAGGTCCAGCAACGCCGCCAGCAGCTCGGCCGGCCCGAACGGAGCGGTCCAGAGCAACAATTGAAACCGCGCCGGCGGCGGCATGTCCAGCAGTTCGGCCAGCGCGGCGGCGCGCTCGGGAGTGCTGCCCGCTCCCACGCGGCCGAGCATCTTCACCATGGCCTCGTACTGCGGGCCCCGCACCTCGCCCATTCGCTCCGCCAGCGATTCGATGTCTGCGAACCGCCCCTCCACCAGGGCGATGTCCCTCAGATGTAGGAGGATCTCCGGAGTCGCTGGATCCAGCATGTAGGCGCGGTCCAGCGCCAGAGCCCGCTCCAGCGGCTCGCGGGCCTCCGACACCGAGCGTCCCCGGTCCGGGTTGCCGTGGAAGAGGAGATCGCCGAGCCGGAACCACGCCTCCGCATCGTCGGGATAGCGCTCGGTGATACTGCGGGTGAGCGCCTCGACCCCGGGGTCCGCTCGCATCCCCACGGCGATGGCTTCCAGCCAGAGCCGGTCCCGGCGCGACAGGCGGTCCCGGTGGCGGAGTGCCGCGTCCACCGCCGGTCGTCGCAGCAGAAGGACATCACCGGGGCTCCACCCGGCGAGGACCGCGAGTCGCAGGTGGGCGAGGGCGAAGGTGCTGTCCTCCTGTACTGCCCGCTGGTACGCCTCCAGGGCGGCGGTCATTCTGAACGCGCGACGCCCCCGTTCCCCTTCCAGGAACGCCCGAAGCGCCGGCAGGGAGTGGGTCGTGAGGTCGGCGGCGGCCGGGAGACCTGCTTCCGGCTGGCGCAGACGCGTCGCGAGCAGCTCCACCGCCAGACGATCGATGAGGGAGAAGAGGTCTTCCCGCGCTCCTTCCACGGCCGCGCGAGCGCTCCGCAACGGTGAACCCGGCTCGAAGAGGGAGGCGGCGAGGTGCACGTCGCCTTCGATCGCCACGACGTCTCCCACGACGAAGAGTCCCGCGCCCAGGTCCGCGGCCAGGACGCCGGCCTGGTCAGGGTCCCACGTATCCTGATCCCCTGCGATCCCCAGCAGCGCGTGGGAATCCACGCTACGCAGGTCGCCCGCCCCGTCCAGCTTGGTCGACAGCAGCGTCACCATGCCCTCGCGCAGGTAGGCGAGGTCCGGGTCGCCGCGGACCGTGAAGGGGAACACGGCCACGGAGGTCGTGATCGCGCCGGCGGCAAACAGATCGTGGGTCGACAGCGACGCACTGGTCTCCGGGGATCCGTCCCGCGTCAGGTAGGTTCCCGCCACCAGGACGATGGTGATGAGGACGGCCGCGCCGCCGCGTCGCGCCCACGGAAGGGGGTGCCGGCGCGGGGATCGCTCTTCTTCCGCCGGGTCCTCCGCCGCTCCGTTCGCGTCCTGCACCCCCAGCGGTTCGGTCGCGTGCCCGACGTCCGCCTCGCTTTCCGGGGCGGGGTCCGCTCGGACGGGGACGGTCCGCAAGCGGTCCACGAGCTCCGCGAGCTCCTCCGGCTGTTCCATCCCCAGCTCGGACCGCAGCAAGGCGGCGTGGGCCTCGGCCTCGCGCAGCGCGGCGGCCGGTCGGCCCAGCCGTGCCAGGGATTGGACGAGGCGCAGGGCATTCCGTGAGTCGTACGG
>CAYXJH010000478.1:0-2608 GCA_964465415.1 uncultured Gemmatimonadaceae bacterium | reverse complement strand
CCCCAGGACCCGCCACGGCCGGAGCCCGGCGTCCGGTCGAAAGGGCTCGATCTGCGCGATGACCAGCAGCGCGACCTGGGCGGCGACGACCGCGACGTACGGGTTGTAGAGCGGGTCCGTGCCCAGCAGGGCGGGCAACGCGCCGGGGATCAGGGTCTCCAGCGTGTTGTTCGCGATGAAGAGGACGGCGGCGACGATGCAGGTGTAGAAGATGGCGATCACCTGGTAGCGGCCGGGGGGTGTGGGCACCTCACGGGTGAACAGCCGGCGGACGACGATGAACACCAGCATGCCCACCGCGGGCGGTACGATCCATTCCGGGCCACCCAACCCCCACGCACCGTAGGCGAAGAGCATGAGCGCCATGGCGCCGCTGAATGTGAGCGGACGCGTCCGCCAGGCGATCAGCCCGATGACGAGGATAATGACGAGCTGGGCGCCGAGTTGCGCGGCGATGTGGTCGACGTCCCGCGGCGTCATCTTGAGCAGCAGGTAGAACGTCGCCACGGGGACCAGGAAGTTATCGGCGCCCCGGAGGCTGATCGCCTCGAACTGGGTGACGATGATGGCGACCTGGATGCTGATGAGCACGGACAGGATTGGGTCGATCCCGGTCATCAGCAGGAGCGGCAGGTGGGTGATGAGGAACGTCGTCAGGAAGAAGACGGCCGAGCCCTCGAGGGAGCGGCGATCGGTCTCGACCGTGTAGATCTGCCGGCCGTACGACGAGCCCAGGAGCGCAGCCATCGTATCGGAGACCACCAGGGCCAGAATGGCGATCAGGTAGAAGACGGGCTGACCGTGGCCAATCAGGTAGACCAGGAGCACTGCCAGCGGGTAGTAGATCCCGCCCTCGGACCGCCGTTCGACGCCGTGCACGCTGGCGAGCAGCCCCAGCCGACGACTGCCCCATATGATGAACGTGAACACGGCGGCGAGCCCCACCACGGTCCAGCGGTAGGCGAACGCCCACGGGAAGGTCGCGGCGAGGAGGCCGCCGAAGAAGTGTACGAGCTTGCGCGTCCATTCCACCGGCGGCGCCGCCCGCAGGCGCCAGAGCTCGGCGATCGCGAACACGGCCAGGAATCCGGCGCCGATGAGCGCGGCGGCGAGCAGCTCGCGGGCAAGCACGCCGCCGCCAGACCAGAACATCATGCCACCACCTCGTCGAGGTGGAAGGCCTGATAGAACCAGGCCTTGTCCCGGGCGTGCAGCCCGGTGGCCAGGTCCGCCAGCGATCGGATTCGGTGCGCCACGCCCGGGGCCGGCCCGCGCGGCGCCAGCATGTTCCAGTAGGCCAGCCGCGCCCCCGGTTCTGCCAGTCCGGCGAGCGCCGAATACGTGATCTCGTGAGCCCCCGGGCTCATGTACTCGAAGATGTCCGACAGGTTGAAGCCGACGAACGGCCCCGCCACCGTCTCCGCCGCCCCACGAACCAGCGTCAGCCGCTCCAGGCGGCTCTGGATCACCGGCAGGTTCTCCGGCCGCAGGTAGAGCGGCAACGCGTCCGGCCCGTAGTTCCCGGTCATGATGTAGGTCAGGTACGGGTTGGTCCGGACGGGGATGGCGGTCAGCGCATGCCGGGTGCGCGCCAGGATCCGGTCGCCGACGCTCCCCTCCACGTGCTCGAAGAACGCCGGGTCCCGACCCAGGCGACCCATGACGAACCGGCCGAAGAATAGCCGGAAGACCAACCGCCAGCGCCAGGTGTCCCACTTCTCCCGGTAGAATCGCTCCTGCGCCTCCAGCGACTCCTGCCGCAGCAGCCGGTCAATCCGCCGATGGGAATGTACGAGAGGCAACACGCGACGGCGGAACAGGCGCAGATACCGCTCGAACCGCCCCGCGTGGATCACGCCCCCGGCGATGGCGTCCGGATGTGCGTCCCAGAAACTCCGCGCTCCTGCCGGCAGCCGGGGACGCAGGGCGAGGTAGGCCCCCAGTCGGTCATCGTGCGGAAGGACGCCCAGGAAGCCGTACAGCGGCGCCGGCTCCATCGCCCGGATCGCCTCCACCCGCAGCGCCACCGCCGCCAGCTGTGCGTCGCTGAGGTCCACGGCCACCACTTCTGCCGGATCCAGCGTGAGGAGGGCGAGGGCATTGTCACCGGCGGACGCGATGGAGAGGACGCGGCCACCGCTCACCACCGGCGCCAGCGCCTCGCACAGGATGTCCGCGTCCTCCCAGACGGAGGCGTAGCGGATGAAATGGAACGCAGCCCGCTTCTCGATCGCGTCCACTGTCCGGGTGTGACCACCGACTGGAGGTTGGACCTCACGCGCCGACATGGCCGACCCTCCGGATCACGCCCGTCGTGCCGTCCATCTCCACCATCTCCCCATCCTCCAGAGCCTCCATGAGACCCGGGACGGCGACGACGCACGGGATCCCCATCTCCCGGGCGACAATGGCCGAATGGCTGAGGAGACTGCCGCGCTGGACGAGGATCCCGGCGGCCGATGGGAAGAGGAGGGTCCAGCCGGGGTCGGTCCGCTCGGCCACCATGATGCGTCCACCCAGGTCACCGGCGTCACGGGGGTCCCGGACGATCCGGACCGGTGCCCGCACGACGCCGGGGCAGCACCCGGTCCCGACCAGGCTGCCATCA
>CAYXJH010000477.1:1576-2634 GCA_964465415.1 uncultured Gemmatimonadaceae bacterium | reverse complement strand
GCTTCCTCCGGCTGCCAGCAACCGAGTAGCGGCAGCCAGCCGTCGGCGAGTCCCGCCTGAGCGCCCACGCCCTGGGCGGCGAACGCGCTGGCGCCCACCACCGCCAGCGCCACCAGCATGCCCGTCGTCGTCCTGCGTAGCTCCATCATGACGTCACCCTCTATCCTAGAACCGCACCCCGATGCCGATGGTCGCCCGGTGACCGGAAAGGTCGATGGGATCGAACCCCTCGAAGTCCCGGGAATCCACCGCGGCACTGCCCCAATTATAACGGTACTCCCCCCGCAGCACGACACGCGGAGTCAGCGAGATGTCCAGCCCGGCCATGGCGTGGGGAGCCGCGGCGGTCCGGCTTGTACGGAAGCGATCGGTGAAGATGACGGCGCCGTCCGGATCGTCGATCGTCTCGAAGTCGACGAAGTCGCCCCGCTGCTCGAACGAGTACCAGACCACGCCGGCACCGCCGCCCACGTACGGCGACCACCGGGTGGGGATCCAGGCGTGCGTGCCGATCGTACGACCCCTTTCCAGGAGGTACAGTCGACCGCTGGCGTTCAGCCGGGTCGAGTGGAACTCCGTGGTCTGCTCGATCGGGCGCCCGTCCTCGACCCAGTCCCGGTACTCCGAGCGCCGCTCGACACCGGCCCACTCGACACCCAACGCCACGTCCAGACGCTCCGACAGCCGGACGCCCACGTCGGCGCCGAACGTCGGGCCGTTGAAATCGCCCTGCTCGATCGTGAGCTCCTCGCGGACGAAGTCGAAGATGTCGCTGGATTCACCCGGCACGGCCCAGCCACCGTAGAGGCCGATCGTCAGATTCGGTCGCTGGAACAGGAAGTCGGGGGACTGGGACCGGGCGGTCGATGCGCTCACGACGAGGAACGCGAACGTCAGGGCAAGGCCCTGGCCGAGGGGCCGGATCGGAACGTACATGGTCATCTCCCGTCGCTGGGCCGCGTCCATCCACGCGCCCACACCTGGTCGTACAGCCCCGATCGCCGACGGGTTCCCTCCGAGCGCTACCCCCGGGCCTCTGCCCCCTCCTCCTCGGCCTC
>CAYXJH010000477.1:0-1476 GCA_964465415.1 uncultured Gemmatimonadaceae bacterium | reverse complement strand
CCTCCTTCGCGGCCTCCTTCTCTTCCTCCTCAGGCTCGGCCTCGGCGGCCTGCTCGTACGGTAGGATGAGACGCAGCGGCCGCTCGAAGAAGAGGTAGTCGGCGGCCCAGTTCAGCATGACGCCGATCCGGTTTCGGAACCCGACCAGCTTGCCCACGTGGACCAGCGCCCACGCCGGCCAGGCGACGAACCCGGTGAACGTACGACCCGCCAGCTCCACGACCGCCCTGCCCCGCCCCACCGCCGCCATCGAGCCCATGTTACGGTAGGCGAACCGCTCCAGCTCCTCGCTGCGGATCTCATGCAGGATGTTGGTCGCGGCGTGCCGACCCCCCTGGATCGCCACCTGCGCCACCATGGGGAGCGGGCCGTCGTCGTCTTCGGAGTGGGCAATGTCGCCCACGGCCAGGACGTCCGGGTCGTCGACGACTCGCAGGAACGGGTCGACCTCGATGGTGCCCTTATCGGTCACGGGGAAGCCGCACTCGCGGGCCAGGGGGTGGCCCTCGACGCCCGCGGCCCAGACCACGGCATCCGAGCTGATGGTGTCGCCGCCCTTCAGCCGGATCGCCGCAGGCTCCACTGCCTCGACCATGGACCCCGTATGGACGTGGACACCCAGCTTGCGGAGACGTTTCTCCGCGTACGCGCTTGACTTCTCGCTGAACGTGGGAAGCAGGCGGTCCAGCGCCTCGACGATCAGGATTCGGACCTCGTCCAGGTCCAGGTCCGGGAAGTCGCGGGAAAGGGGGCGGCGCATCAGCTCCGCCAGCGCGCCGGCCAGCTCCACTCCGGTGGGCCCGCCGCCCACGATCACGAATGTCAACAGGCCTCGCCGCTCCGCGCGGGTCGCCGCCGCGCTGGCCCGCTCGAGACGGTTGAGGATCCAGTTCCGGATCGCCAGTGCGTGATACACGGTCTTGAAGGGCAGCGCGTGTTCTTCCGCCCCCTCCACCCCCATGTAGTTCGTGCGGCTGCCAAGGGCGAGGACGAGGAAGTCGTAGGGTACCTCCTCCCCCTCCCCCGACACCACCTTCCGCTCCCGATCGATCGCCTCCACCCGCATCATCCGGAAACGCACGTTGTCATCGCGTCGGAAGATCGAGCGCACCGGATGCACGATGTCGCTTGCCTCGAGCTGCGCCGCGCCCACCTGGTACAGCAACGGCACGAACGCGTGGTAGTTGTTCCGGTCCAGCACCACCACGTCCACCGGCTCGCCGGCCAGTGACTTGGCCGCCTCCAGCCCGGCGAAGCCCGCGCCCACGATCACCACCCTCGGGCGACCCTCGCGCGCCAGCTCTGCCGGCCCGGGACTCACCTTCGGCCGTTTTTCCGTCATCCAGCACCTCCCGCGGTTGTGCAGCAGTACCCGCTCATGTTGCAGGATGCGCACCCGCGACCCGCCGGCGTACGCGGTTCGGGTTCAGGGCGGGGTCGAGGCCTGGCCGGCCCGCCGTCCGCACGCCATTCGTC
>CAYXJH010000476.1:0-2662 GCA_964465415.1 uncultured Gemmatimonadaceae bacterium | reverse complement strand
GGTTCACGCGCGACGACCTGGACCGGCTCGGCCCCGTGGACACGTCGCCGGCGCCAAACGAGCTGGCGCTGGTCATGACGGGCGGCGGTGCCCGGGGTGCCTACCAGGTGGGCACGCTGCGCGCCATCGCCCGGTGGATGCCGGAGCTGGAGGTCCCCATCATCACCGGCGTCTCCGCCGGGGCGGTCAACGCGGTCCACCTCGCCGCCCACCACGGCACGTTCGAGCAGGCGACCGATGAGATGGCAGCCCTGTGGGGCGAGCTGACGACGGAGCGTGTCTTCCATCCCGATGCGCCGCACCTGGCCTGGGGCGCGCTACGCTGGGGCGCGCGTCTGATTTCGGCCGGCATGTTCCCGGCCCCGGAGGTGCGGGGCCTGCTCGACACATCGCCGTTGCATGCGTACCTCAGCGAGTCCATGGCGGCGATCGAGGGCGAGATCACCGGGATCGACTACAACCTTCATCGCGGCAGGCTGAAGGCAGTGGCCGTGAGCACCACCAGCTACACGACCGGCCAGAGCGTGATCTTCGTGCAGGGGCGGGACATCGAGCTGTGGGAGCGGCCGAACCGGAAGAGCGTGAAGGCGAGGCTCCGTGTCGACCACGTCATGGCGTCGTCCGCCCTGCCGGGGTTCTTCCCGGCCGTGCGGCTGGGCGATCAGTGGTACGGCGATGGCGGGATCCGGCTGATCGCGCCCCTTTCGCCCGCGGTGCACCTGGGGGCTCGGCGGATCCTGGCCGTGTCCACCCGGTTCGACCGAACCCGGGCGCAGGCGGATCGCCCCGAAGTCCTGGGTTACCCGCCCCCGGCCCAGATCCTGGGCGTCCTGTCCAAGGCGGTGTTCCTGGACCTGATCGACCAGGACGCGAGCCGGCTCGAGCGCCTGAACCGTCTGCTGGAACGGTTGCCTGAAGACCAGAGGGACGGTATGCACCCGGTCCGTCTGGTCACGATTCGTCCGTCCCGCGACCTGGCGTCGCTGGCCGGCCAGTACGAGCCCCGCTTGCCCCGGAGCTTCCGCTACATGATCCGCGGCCTGGGCACCCGCCGCACCGGCAGCCCCGACGTCCTGGCCATGATGATGTTCCAGCCGGACTACCTCCGCACGCTCATCGAGCTGGGCGAGGAAGACGCCGAACGGGACATGGGCCGGATCCTGGAGCTACTGGAACTCGAAACCCCCGCCAGGTAGACGTCCGGAAACGAGCGCGCCCGCGCCAGCGTCGACGCTCGAAGACCGAGCGCGCAGCGAGAACATTCGCTAGAAGCGCGGCCCCCAGCGCAGCATGAACCGCGGCTTCTGCTCCACGCCCGCGCTGAGCGGCAGTGCCGCGTAGACGCCCAGGCGCCCGAACAGCACGCCGAGCCCGGCGTCTACCAGGGTCCCCGTGCTCCGGGTCGCCTCGCCATCGCCCAGCAGCGGGTCGGCGCTGGCCCAGCCGCGGCCGGCGTCCATGAACACGACCCAGGTCGGGGTGGCATCGACGCGCACGTCGTCCCACCAGCCGTGATCGTGCTCGTGATACCACTCGCCGAAGCCGAAGTCCAGCGACAGCCGACCGCGGTACTCGACCTGGCCGAGCACGAACCGGTCGCAGCCGTACGCGGGGAAGAAGCGCTCCTCCTCGCGGACGCCACTGGCCCGGCGGGCGCCGCAGTCGCCATGGAACGTGGTGAAGCCCGGGAGGGTGCCGGGTCCGCCCAGGGCGTGCTGGTACTGGGGCGGCAGCGGCGCGTCCGTCAGGCTGCCGCCGGCGACGAGACGGAAGTGGAGCCCGTCGTCCTGCCCCACGGGGTTGTAACGCCGGACGTCCAGCAGTCCCACGGTGAAGTCGGTGTCGATGGGGACGGCCGGGATGACGCCGGGCGGCTGCACCTCGTCGCCCGGGACGACGGCGCCCAGGGCCGGCCGCACCAGGCTCCCACCCACGGGGCGCTCGACGGACGCCCGCGCCAGCCAGCCGGAGCGGGTGTGGACGGCGTCCCGGCCGTGGCCGCGGGGCGACCGGCGGTCCAGCTCCATGCTGGCGCCCAGCGTCCGGACGGTGCCCTCGGCGATCATGGGCTGGAGCCGCCAGCTGTCGGACCGGTTGAACAGGGCCCAGGGGTCCGTCACGCCGCGGGCCGCGTGGCGCTCGTCGCGGTATGTGACGGTGGCGTCCAGCCCCCGAACGGGCCGCACGCGGGCGAACGCGCTCCAGCCGGTGCGGTCGAAGTGGTCCCGGTAGTCTTCGTGGAACAGCACGGCGGCCAGCGACGCCTCCAGGTCCCGGAGCTGCCACCGGTCCATGGGGTCCACCACCGAGTACACGGAGCCCCCCACGCTGGCGGCCCTGTCGGCCAGCAGGAACTGCTCGGCGCGCACCTGGTAGCCCATCCGGTCACCGTCCAGCGACGCGCCCATCTCCGACCGCCAGATAGCGAACGCCTCCAGCCGGAGCGGTGTGGCGCCCGCCGTCTCGATCACGGGGCCGAACAAGATGGGCAGGCCCTCGACCCGGTTGTAGCTCACGCCGGTACGCACCGACAGTCGGGAATGGCCCCGGTCGCCGACCCGCCGGTCCCGGTCCCTGCGGCGCCAGTCGTCGTCATCGTCGGCGCGGTCCCGGTCGGCGCCGTCCGGCCGGCGCCAGGCGCCCGGCCCCGAGCCGTACGCCG
>CAYXJH010000475.1:0-2672 GCA_964465415.1 uncultured Gemmatimonadaceae bacterium | reverse complement strand
CGGGTCTCGGTAGGCTTGCATCCGGGTCGTTGCTCGCGCCATCGTGGGGGAGGCACCCCACATGAGCGAGATGAAGACCAGGCCCCACGAGGGCGATGTCGAGTCTTTTCTGGCGACGGTCGCGGATGACCGGCGTCGCCGGGAGTGCCGCGCCGTCATGGCGCTCATGCGCGAGGTGACGGGCGAGGAGCCGCGCATGTGGGGGCCGAGCATGATCGGCTTCGGCAGCTATCATTATCGTTACGAGAGCGGACGGGAAGGAGACTGGTTCCTCACCGGCGTGTCCCCGCGCAAGGGTGCCCTCACCGTGTACATCATGGCCGGGTTCGAGCGGTACGAGGCGCTCACGGCGCGGCTCGGACCGCACTCCACCGGAAGGTCCTGCCTCTACATCAAGCGTCTCGACGACATCGATCAGGACGTCCTCCGGGAGCTGGTCGACCGCTCCGTCCGCCACATGGCCGCCGGCGGTGACCCGGGCTCCGGGGCCGACTCGTAGGGCGCGGACTGCGCGGTCGCCATCGAATGTCCGCGGCATCGCTCCGCACCTGGCCGTGTACGACATGCCGACTTCGATGGGCTTCTACCGCGACGCACCGGGGTTCCAGGTCGTCAGCACGTCCGGCGAGGCCGGTGACGACGACATGGGCTGGCCCCTCCCCCGCCTGAACGGCGACGAGGTCATGCTCAACACCGCAAACGAGCCCGGCCGCCGGCCTCCGACGCCGGACCTGGAGCAGCGTGCCGCCCACGAGGACGTCTCACTCTACTTCGAGTGCCCTCAACGTCGAGGGCGCCCATGCTCATCTCCGCAGCCACGGCCTCGACCCCGAGCCGCCGATGGACACCTCGTACGGCTTCCGTGCCCCTGCCATCCACGACCGGCGGCTACCCCCCGTCCTCCACTGGCCCCTAGACCCCCACTGGGTCGACCGGTGGCGCGAGGGGTACGGGATCAAGGCGAGCTAGGCGGCCTGGGGAAACCCACCTTTCGATGCCTGGAATTTCCCGAGAGGAGCGTTGCCCGCCGAATGGCCGGGCAATGTTACTCTCGATCGTCCGCGGTTCGCAGAGAGCGCAGTTTCCAGCGCATACGCCGGCGATGTCGCACTTCGCGATCTGCGCGGGCGCGAGGGGTGAGTTGCCGGCCCGCGGACGGCGCGGAGGACCGGGAACGTGTTCGCGGGGACCGGCATCCACTTCTAGGCCCGGGCTCCGGCCCGCCCCAGCGCCAGGGCCAGGCGACCCAGGACGGCGGAGGGCTCGCGCGCGATCTGGCGCCCTGTCACCCGCATGACCTGGATGCCGCGCGCGGCGAGGTCAGCGTCGCGGAGCCGGTCGCGCTCGAAACGACCCCTGGACGAATGGAACGCGAAGCCATCGACTTCCACCGCGAACCGGGCAGCGGGCCAGTAGAAATCGATCTCGAAGGGCCCGACGCGAGCGTTCAAGTCGGGCGGAGGGAGGTCGGCGCTGCGGATCGCCGCGAGGAGCTGCTCCTCCGCCTGGGATCGAGTCAGGGCTGGCGGCCGGTCGATGGCCAGGAGCGCGCGGAGGACGCGCGCGCCACGGCGCCCCGGATGGCGTGCGCCCAGCGATGCCAGCATCTCCGTACTGACCAGCTGCTCCCTCTGCGCACGGGCCACCACCTGCTCCAGGTCGCGGCCACGTATGGAGGCGGCCAGGTCGAGGATCGTGCGGGCGGGCGAGGTCGTCGGGATCCCGTCGACCGCGGAGACGTCGTCCGGCGCCAGGCACGACGTCCGGTGCACGCGGATGCCGCGCCGATGACGAGCTCCGCTGCCGCTGGGGACGGTGATCTCCACGGGGACGCCGTCGGCCGGACGTGGCCACAGCTGCCATAGCCAACCTCCGCTCCCGTGGCTCGTCAGTGCCCCCGGCCCGCACGCCAGCACCGCCGCCATCTCCCGCGCCCGCGGCGGCGCGACTGGCCCCGTCAGGTACACGCCCCTGTGAAGCCGACCCAGGCGGCCCGATCGTGCGAGCCGCTCTACCACCGACACTGTAATCCCGGCTTCGATCAGTTGGCACCGGGTCACCACGCCGTGCTGTCGGATCGCAAGCCGGGCGATAATCGCTTCGAGATCCGGGCGGGTCATCTCGATCCTCCTTCGTTCGATTCCGATGTCGGCCGGAGCCGGCAACGCGCCGCTCACGACGTGGTACGCCGCGACAGGCGAGTTCCCTCCCCATGTGCCCGGTAACGCGCCACTCGCCGGACCGTCCAGCGCTGAGAGGAGAGTTGGCCGGGACTATGGCGGGCAACCCTCCAGTCACCGCTGAGGGCCTCACCAGAAGAGAGTTTGCCGGCGCCTCGCGCAACACATTGGCGTGCGGGACGGGGCGCACGAATGGTCGCACGGGACGCATGCCCCGGGTAAGGCGCGAATCCTCGGCACGCGGGCGGCAACCCCAAGGAGCAGGACCCCCGAGGAGCCGGGATCGGTGCGCGACCCGGCCCCCATTGCGCCGATCGGGCCCGAAGTGAATTCTCCTCTGACCGGAGGATCCGGCCCCGACCGTTTCCATCACCTACGAGCATCGTGACCACTCCGCCTGAATGCGCCGCCCCCAGGTCAACGCCTACCCTCACCCCCACCCCCACCCTCGCCCCCACCCTCGCCCCCACCCCCGCCCCCACCCGCGTCGCC
>CAYXJH010000474.1:0-2683 GCA_964465415.1 uncultured Gemmatimonadaceae bacterium | reverse complement strand
GGCGCGGATCTTTCAGTCCGCCGCCCGCGTACACGCGTAGGTGGCGCAATCGATCCCGACGGACCGGGTCGGCGCGGATCTTTCAGTCCGCCGCCCGCGTACACGCGTAGGTGGCGCAATCGATCCCGACGGACCGGGTCGGCGCGGATCTTTCAGTCCGCCGCCCGCGTACACGCGTAGGTGGCGCAATCGATCACATCCCAGGAGGTAGCCTTGGAGAGCACCACCGCGCCCGGCCCGCCGGCGAGCCGGGAGCTTGCGCCCCGGCTCAAGCGTGAGATCCACAAGCGCGTGGTCGGGCAGGACCGGATGATCGATCGTCTCCTCATCGGGATCCTGACCGGCGGGCATGTCCTCCTGGAAGGGGTGCCTGGCCTGGCGAAGACGCTCACCGTTTCCTCCCTGGCGGAGAGCCTGGACGCCAGCTTCCAGCGGATCCAGTTCACGCCCGACCTGCTCCCGGCGGACGTGGTCGGGACGATGATCTACAACCAGAAGACCGGGGAGTTCACGGCCAAGAAAGGCCCCATCTTCGCCCAGGTGATCCTGGCCGACGAGATCAACCGGGCGCCGCCCAAGGTCCAGTCGGCCCTGCTCGAGGCGATGCAGGAGAAGCAGGTGACCATCGGCGGTGAGACCTTCCGGCTCGCCGAGCCGTTCCTCGTCCTGGCCACCCAGAACCCGATCGAGCAGGAGGGGACGTACCCGCTGCCCGAGGCCCAGGTCGACCGGTTCATGCTCAAGCTGCGCGTTTCCTACCCGGATCGGGACACCGAGAAGGAGATCATGCGGCGCATGGCCGGTCAGCCCCTGGAGCCGCTCTCCACCGTGGTCACCGCCCAGGAGATCCTGACCGCCCGGGCCGAGATCGCCGACATCTACATGGACGACAAGATCACGGATTACATCCTCGACCTCGTCGAGGCGACGCGCGAGCCCGCCCGTCACCGACTCGACGACATCGCGCCGCTCATCGAGTACGGCGCCTCGCCGCGCGCGTCCATATTCCTGGCGGTCTGCGCCCGTGCCCAGGCCTTCCTCGACGGCCGCGGGTACGTGCTGCCCGAGGACGTGAAGAGCATCGGGCCCGATGTCCTTCGCCACCGGATCCTGACCACGTACGAAGCCGAGGCCGAAGAGGTCACGTCCGATGACCTGGTCCGGCGCATCTTCGAGGCGGTGGAGGTGCCGTGAGCCTGCTGGAGCGACTGAGGTCGGCTGGACGACGCGTTCTCGACGGCGGTGCCACGTTGCCGCTGCCGGGCCCGCGTACGGCCGACGCCCGCGGCGGCGTGCCCCGGGAGGTCCTCCGGCAGGTCCGCCACATCGAGATGCGAACGCGGGGATCGGTCAACTCCCTGTTCAGCGGCGAGTATCACTCCGCCTTCAAGGGTCAGGGGATGGAGTTCGCGGAGGTCCGCGAGTATGAGCCCGGCGACGACATCCGCACCATCGACTGGAACGTGACCGCCCGCATGGGGCACCCCTACGTCAAGAAGCACGTCGAGGAGCGGGAGCTGACCGTGATGC
Source organism: uncultured Gemmatimonadaceae bacterium (assembly GCA_964465415.1). Lineage (GTDB taxonomy): Bacteria > Gemmatimonadota > Gemmatimonadetes > Longimicrobiales > RSA9 > SLCC01. Next base: position 1,153 of record CAYXJH010000474.1, on the reverse strand, counting down.
TCCTCGTGGATCTGTCCGGTTCCGAGCGGTTCGGGACGCGCGGGCGTCTCAAGGCCGAGCTCGCCGCCGAGCTCGCCGCCGTCCTCGCCCTGTCGGCCGTGCGCAACAACGACCGGGTCGGTCTCCTCATCTTCACCGACCGCGTCGAGCACGTCGTCCCGCCCAAGAAGGGGCGACGCCACGTGCTGCGCCTGATCCGTGACCTCCTCGTCTTCCAGCCGGCAGGGCGGGGCACCGATGTCGCCACAGCCCTGGACTACGCCGGCCGCATGCTCAGGCACCGCGCGATCCTGTTCCTCCTCAGCGACTTCCAGATCAAGCTCGAGGGGGTCTTCCGGCGCACGTTGAAGCTCGTGTCCAACCGACACGACGTGGTGGCGATCCGGATGGTCGACCCGGCGGAGGAGCACCTCCCGGATGCGGGCCTCCTGGTCCTCCAGGATCCGGAGACGGGGCAGGAGGTGGTGCTGGACACGCGCCGCGCCGCGCTCCGGCGCCGCTACGGCGCCCGCTCCGAGGCCGAGGACCGCGCCCTCCGGACCCTGTTCCGCCGACTGGCCGTCGACGAGATCCAGGTACGCACCGACGCCTCCTACGTCCGCCCACTCCTGGCGTTCTTCCGCGCCAGGGAGAGGAAGCTCGCCCGATGAGCCGCGCGGCCACCGTCGTCGCCCTCGGGCTGCTCGCGACCGCGATCCCGACCGCGGCCCAGACGCCCGTGAGCGCCGTGCTCGCCGACAGCATCCGCGTCGGCGATCACGTCCCGGTGGCCGTCCGGGTCACGGTGGACCGGGGCGAGCGGGTGCTGTTCCCCGATACCCTGCCGCTCCCGTCCACCGACCTGGAGAACGTGGCGCGGGTCCGCACCCTGAGGGATACGCTCCAGGACCGTCAGGTCCAGGTCACCGGCGTGTACACGATCACCGCCTGGCGCCCCGGTGACCACACGTTGCCCGACCTGACCGTGGCGATCGCGGCCCCCGACGGCGAGTCCAGGACGGTCAGCGCCGGGCTCCCGGTCGTCCATGTCCTGTCGGTCCTCCCCGCGGATCCGGAGCTCCTGGATCCCATGCCGGCACGGGGTGTGATCGGCCGCAGCTTCGCGCTCTGGCCCTTCGTCCTCCTGGGCCTCGCGCTCCTCGCCGCGGCCGCC
>CAYXJH010000473.1:0-2688 GCA_964465415.1 uncultured Gemmatimonadaceae bacterium | reverse complement strand
CGTCGAAGTACTCGAAGTTCGCAAAATGGAACCCCATCCCGCCGACCCCCGGGAGTTCGAAGCAGTCGGTCACCCGGGCGCCCCAGCCGGCATCCACCGCCTTGTCGAAGTTGTGGAAGGGGGCGGTGAGGGCCCGAAGCGCCGCGAGTTGCTGATTGACGTTGGCCGGCGTTTCGCCGCTCCTCCCCTGCGAGAGCAGGGCCTGGTCCGGACTCAGCATTGCCGCGGGTGTGTCGCATGCGGCCACGACCGTGAAGCAGAGCGCAACCAGGAGTCCCGCCGGCCTGCCGTGATTCATGATACCCGCCATGGTGTCCCTCCGGAGAGCTGGGTGGGGTCGGTGCTGTGCCAGGGACATAGTGCGTCCCCCGGCGTGGGAGGCACAACCTTCTTGGCTTCCGTCCGTCCGGAACCACAGGCGGGAATCGGAACCTCGCACGGTATGGCGCGGCCGGGCGCGGGGTAAGATCTTGAGGTGGTTCGGCCAACCGGAGGAGGACGACATGTCCTTGCGAACCTTGCTGGTGCTGGGGGCGGCCGTGTGTGCCGTCATGGGAACGGCGTGTGGTGATGGCGGGGCGGTCGATAACGACGCGACCCGTGCGCGCGTGGTGGAGCACGGGGACTCGGCGTTCGTGCTGCTGACCCGGGGTCTGGTCGGCGAACTGAACGCGGCGCTCGCGGCCGGCGGCGCGGTGGGAGCGATCGACTTCTGCGCCTCGGAGGCCGTGGAGTTGACCGCGAACGTCGCGTCGAGCCTGGGTGCCGGCTGGGAGCTGAAACGGGTGACGTTGCGGGCACGGAACCCGCGGAACGAGCCGGACGCCCTGGAGGTCGAGGTCCTGGAGCGCTTCCATGCGGCGGAGGTGGCAGGCGAAGATCTGCCGCAGCACCATGTGCAGCGGACGCCTGACGGAGCCTACCGGTACTATCGACCGCTCGTAGTGGCGCCCATGTGCGTGGAGTGCCACGGCCCGCGGGACGCCCTCGACCCGGGCGTCGCCCGCATCCTGGACGAGCGCTATCCTAACGATCAGGCGACCGGCTATGCGCCGGGAGACCTGCGGGGACTCGTGCGGGTCACGGTTCCGGCGGCTGCGCTGCGACCATAGCCGGCACCACGCACGTGGAGAGGTGGATCTGAGGTCAGTCACCATCCCCCACGTGGATGACCGGCCGGGCTGGGGCAGGATCGTCGGGCGCGGCGTGACTAGCGGGCAGGGAGGCGCTCTTGCTCGTCGACCTCATGCGGTTGCGGCGACGTGGCGACGCTTGTGTATTCGTTTCACCGGGCGACTCCTCCTGCGGCGTGTAGCGCGGCATTCGTCACCTGCAGCACCAGTTCGACGGCGCTGCGATCGGGCCGGGTCGCCGGCTCGTCCGGCAGCGCGGCGAGGTTCTGCAGGGCGGTCGTGAGTGCGGCACAAGACTCGGCCGCGTTGGCCCCACCGACCCGGTTCTCGAGCTGGCCGAGCGAAGCGGCGAGATCGGTGACCGCAGCGCCCGACCCCATGCCCTGGACCATCCGCGTGCCGGCATCACGGAGCGCCGACCGCACCTGCTCGTTCGTGAGGACTGGCGCGCTGAAGCCGGCCGGCAGGCGGGGCAGAGCGCACGGCTCGGGTGCGACTCCCGTCGGGCTGCTGTCGCATGCTGCTACCAGGAAGCCTGCGAGCAAGCCGTATCGAAACAGATCGCGGCGCAACGATCGCATGGGCGGATTCCTCGAGGCTATGGGGGTGCGAACGACCTTCATGACCCTCTCCCGATGGAAGGGCGCTCACGGTTCGAGCAAACCGGGCGGAAACACGTCGCGAGGATCCCCGTTGAACTCGATGGTCTGTGCGATCCAGCCCGTGGGCGCACGGTAGAACTCCAGGTACAGGAACGCCGGGGCGCCCTCGAAGTGGAGCACGGCGTAGACCCGTCGCACGTGCGTGCCGATCGCGAGCGAGCGGACGATATCGAAGCCCACTTGTCGTCCGGCCTGCTCCTCCATGCGGGCGAACGCCTGCCCGAGTGAGGAGCGCGTCGCGGGGGTGTCGAAGCGGGCGCCTCTCAGCCAGACCGCGATCGCGGAGTCCGCGCCCGCGGCGCGGAAGGCCTCGAGCCCGGCCATCACGATCGGCGGGACGTCCCCCTGCCGGGCGGCGAGCGGCAGGGGCGAGGCAGCGAAGGACAGCACGAGCGCGGCGATCCGAAAGGTCCGGTGATGGCAAGTCATGGTCGAAGCGGCTCCGGATATCCGGTTCAGGGACACAGCGTGTTGTCACTCGTCACGTAGACCCGGCTGTTGTCGAAGAAGGTCTGGCCGCCGCGGTGGCTGAGTGCGACCCATTCCCCCTGATCGGTGCCGGCCTGCTCGGTGCGCTGATACTGCAGGATGGCCTGCCCGCCGTGCTCGATGACCCGCCAGGTCCCATTGAACGAGTTCCGATCGTAGCCATGACCGGCGACGTCTCCGACGTCGGCCGCGACCTGGCCGCTCGACCGGAAGAAGAAGCGCATGTCGCTACAGAGGTACGCCTCCCAGCGGTTCGAGTAGCCGCCGCCGCTCGAGCCGTAGCTCTCGATGAAAGAGACCTTCTTGCCCCGCAGGCTCTGGAGCCATTGCTCGATGAGAGGCGAGCTGGCCGCCGCGGCGTCCGGCTGCCCGTCGCCCGAGTCGGCGGCGCCTGCCACCGGGCC
>CAYXJH010000472.1:0-2698 GCA_964465415.1 uncultured Gemmatimonadaceae bacterium | reverse complement strand
CCCGGTCCAGCGCGCGCACCGCCCCCAGCTTCAGCCGGAGGAGGTGGAGCTGGCCCGCGTCCAGGTCCACCGCCGTGACCCGCTCCGCCCCCAGGGCCAGTAGGGAGAGGGGCATGTCACCCGCGCTAGCCACCGACAGGACCCGCCCACCGGGGAGGCTCAAGGCCGCCGCCTCGGTCCGCTCGTCCTCCTGCGAGATCCCAAAGTTGAAGAGCGGTGTCATACCGGCTTCCCCGCCGGTACCGGGCTCCCGACCGGCTGCAGCATGCCGTGCTTCTCCGCCAGCCGTTCCAGCACCAGCGCGCTTTGCGTCTCCACCTCGCCCGTCACCGTCAGGTCGGCCGTTTCCGTCGGCTCCAGGGCGAGCAGCATGGCTTCCGCCGCGCAGGCATAGGCGGTCCCGACGGCGATGCCGGGGGCCATGGCGAAGTCGGGCGCGCCGGGTACCGTCACGGCCCCACCGAGCGGGATCGTCCGGACGTTGGGCATCCGCCGCACCTCGGGCGACAGGACGCCGGGGACCGACAGGTCCGCGATGAGGACGCGCCGGTCCGCCGCCAGGTGATGGGGGTGGATCAGAACTTCGCCCGTGGCGACGGCGCTCACGATCACGTCGCAGTCGGCCAGGATCCGGGGGTCCGTTCCCAGCGCAACCTCGGGCGGCGGCGACCCCGGGACGCGTGACGGCGAGCGCTCCCATTCTGCGAGCAGCCGCTGACGGAGCGCGGCGAGCGCGTCCATCCGGCGCCCCAACAGCGTGATGGCGCGGAACGGCCGTGGGCCGCAGGCGAAGCAGTGCGCCAGCAGCGTCCCGATGTTCCCGGTCGCGCCCGCCACCGCCAGCCGGGTTCCCGCGGAGCCGTGATCCAGGCTGTGGCGGTCGCAGAGCCGGAGGATCCGCCGAACCCCCACTACCGCCGTCAGCGCGTTACCGGTGGAGATGCGCATCCCCGGTGGGGGCAGGAGCGCGGTGCCGTTGGCCGTCAGGATGCTGGTGTACGCGCCCAGCCCAGCCACCGTGCAACCCGCCGCCGCCCTCTGCTCCAGCGCCGCCTGGATCCTCTCCACAACCCGGTCCTGCTCGCCCGACCGGTGCATGGTCTCGAGCGTGGCCGCGTCCACCGGCAGCGCCACCGAGGAAAACCAGATCCGCCCGTCGAAGAGGTTTCGGGCGAAGGCGACGGACGGCTTCAGATCCATGAGCGGGACCAGCCGGCCGAACAGCGCGTTCCGCGCGACGGTCGGCAGCGCGGCAAGCGATGGCTCGACGAACGCCAGGTCCCGCTCCGGCGACACGAAATGGTTGAGGAAGGCGACCCGCACGGCGCCCGGGGCCGGGGGCTCTCTGAAGGGGGAGAGGACCGGAGTGGGGGCGTGGCGCGGTGGCGCGGCGTCCGGGTCCAGCTCCTCCTCGACCAGGAATGTGATGAGCTCCCGCGTGTCCAGGTCGCCCAGCGCACGGCAGAGCCCGGTGAGGCCGGCTATGAGGCGGCCGATCCCCTCATCGTCGATGTACGCGCTCGGCTGAAGCCGCAGCACGTCGGGCACGGAAAGGCTGGGCAGCACCCGCACCCCGTGGCGGTTCAGCAGGTAGGCTGACGCGAGGATCCCCAGGTGCCCGTGCTCGGCGGCCATGCGCAGGAGGAACGAGCCCTCCACGCACTGGCGGTCCAGTTCGAGCCCCTGCATGAGGCCACGCCCGCGCACCTCGCGCACTACCGCCGGGTACGCTGCCTGGAGCGCCAGCAGCCGCGCCCGCAACACGCCTCCGCGACGCTCCGCCCGGCCCGCCACGTCGTCGGACTCCAGCACCTCCAGCACCCGCGTGGCGATGGTGCAGGAGTACGCGTCGCCCGCGAACGTGCCCGAGTAGGCGCGGTCGAAACGGGGGACGTAGCGCTCCCGCTCGACCAGGAGCGCGGCGACCTTGGCCACGCCGCCGCCCAGCGACTTCCCGAAGAGGTAGTAGTCGCCCGTAACGGTGCCTGACGCGGGGAACCGGCCGCTGCGGCCGAGGCCGGCCTGGATCTCGTCCAGGATCAGCGGGAACGCATGACCCGAAAGCCGCCGGAGCAGCCCCTCGTCCACCTCGACCACGCCGCCCTCGCCCAGGATCGGCTCAGCGATAGCGGCGATGATCGACGAAATGCCGAACCCCGCCTCCACCACCTCGTCGTCCCGCTGTTCCAGCGCCTCCAGGGTGACCCCGGACCCGGCGATGAGCCCCTCCACGTCGGACTGGCCGTCGGGGCGCAGCCGGAGCGCCTCGATCCCCATGAGTGGCCGGAAGGGGACCGCCCGTTTCGCGTCCCCGAGGAGCGTTCGCGCTCCAAGGCTGTGGCCGTGAAACCCGCCCGCCACGGTGAGCACGGCGGGCCTCGTGTCCCGGAGCCATTCCTCCGCCTGGCGGGCGATGGCGGTGACCCGGCCCGGGTACCGGTGCCCGAACCGCCGCTTCTGGTCCCGGACGAAACGGCGGATCCGACGCCGCTGCTCCAGGAAGGCGTGGGCCAGCGCCATCTCCACCGCTTCCGACCCGGTGGACGCGAGGCGGACCATGTAGGCCCGGCCGGTCTGCCGCCCCACCGCCAGGGCCAGGCTCCGCGCCAGCTCCCCCTCCTGCTCCCGCGCCGAGCCCTGGTCGTTGAGGGGGATCCCTCCGCCGGCCAGGAACTGGCGGGCCGCGTCCAGGACCGCC
>CAYXJH010000471.1:0-2706 GCA_964465415.1 uncultured Gemmatimonadaceae bacterium | reverse complement strand
GTCCAGGAGCGGGGTCAGCGGGGCGTCGATGGGGGCGGAACTGCCATCCGGGCGCAGGCGGTGGACGGCCCGGAGCACGCCGGCGGCGGCGTGGAGGCGCTGGTCGCTCAGCTCGGCGACGTCGGTCTCCTCCACCACCCGCTCCACCAGCGACCTCGCCAGGGCGATCCCCACGGCGGTCCGCTGGGATTCGGGGAGCATGTCGATGGCGCGCTCGACTACGGAGGCGATGTGCCAGGCGATGCGGTCGGCGGCTTCGGCGTTTCTGAGGCCGTCCGTCTGCGCGCGGCGGTCCTCCGGGAGGGATTCCAGGCGCGCGGCGAGGGAGTTGGTGACGAGGGACTCGTAGAGGCCGGGGGTTAGCGTCATGAGAACCCCACGGCGAACGCGTGTCCCATCCCGCCATGGAGGCGCCCCTTCCCGCCCGGTATGATCTCGCCCGAGCCAGGCCGTACATCCTTGCATATCATACAAAGTTTTGTATAATGAGCCTCAAGCCGCTGGTGTGCGTCGGGAGCGCGCTGGAGGATCTGCGCGAGCTGCCGGAAGTGGTGCGTCGCCTGGACCTGGCGCGAACGCGGCTCTCGTTGGTGCGCGCCCAGCGCGGTGCCGGGTCGCCCTGAGGCGGGAGGGAAGACGCTATGAGCGAGAACTTCACCGAACTGAGCGACAACGTCTTCGAGGACCTGGGCTTTCCCAAGCCTGAAGCCGAGAATCTCAGGATCCGGTCGCTGCTGATGGGTGCCATTCGTGACCTGATCGCTCGCGAAAGGCTGACCCAGACGCAAGCGGCCCAGATCTTCGGGGTCACGCAGCCGAGGGTCAGCGACCTGGTGCGGGGCAGGATCGAGCGCTTCAGCATCGATAGCCTGGTCAACATGTTGGCGGTGGCGGGTCGCGCGGTGCGCGTCTCGGTCGAGGACCCACCGGGCAGAGCGGCTTGAATGCGTCCCCGCCCTCGTTCGGGGAGCACTGCGGGCGCGCTTGCGGGGAACGCGGCCTGAGAATTCGAAATGCCTGATATGAGCACTGCGACCGCGCCTGAGCCCGCGCATTGGCCGGACGTCGACGAGGACATCAGCGTCCAGGGCATGTTGCACGGCGTGCCCGCCCACCGGCCGCCCGGGAAGTAGGTCGCCGAACATCACGCGGTCCTCACTGCCGCCACGTTGCCTTCTACCAGTCCCCTCACCTTTCCTCCACGCCGCTCCAGACTCTGGTTTTCGTGCCATCGGGCTATTGGGATGCCCCGGCGCGTGAGCAAACTTCCAACCTGAACCCACTCCAGCGACCTTGATACCCGTAACGTTACAGGTTACACTTTGATCCGGACGTTCAAGACCGGCGGTACCCGGGACATCTTCGAAGGACGAGCATCGAAGCATGCGCGCCGGTGCCTGCCCGCGGAGTTGTGGCCCCGAGCGCGGCTGAAGCTGGACGAACTCGACGCGGCGACGGACCTCCGGCAATTGCGGCTGCCGTCCAACAGGCTGGAGAAGCTGCTGGGGAATCGCCAGGGGGAGTATTCGATCCGGATCAACCAGCAGTACCGCATCTGCTTCCGGTGGTTGGATGCCGACGTGTGGGACGTGGAGATCACCGACTACCACTGAACCCGATATGGCGCTACCGCGACGTGAACTGAACCGCCCCCCCAGCCATCCCGGGGCCGTGGTCCGGCTGGAGCTCGAGGAGCTGGGTCTTTCCGTCACCGAGGCGGCCCGGCGACTGCATGTCTCCCGCCGCACACTGAGCGAGCTGGTAAACGAGGGCCGTGGCGTGAGCCCGGAAATGGCCTTGAAGCTGGGCCGGTTCTTCGGGAACGGGACCGAGCTCTGGCTGGCCATGCAGATGGCCCATGACCACTGGCGGGTAGAGCACGACGAGGACGCGCTCCGTGAGGCACAGCGGGTGGAACCGGCGGCGTGACCGGGGCCGCCCCATCGCGCTATGGCAACCGCGGGCGGGGCGAGGCTATGTTGGGGCATGGACGCGGAGACAAAGGCGTACCTCGACGGGATGCTTGCTGAGATCCTGACCGCGATGAACGCGGGCTTCAGCCGGCTGGAGCGTCGCCAGGACGCGCTCGAGGCCCGGATGGACGCGTTCGAGCAGCGGATGGACGCGTTCGAGCAGCGGATGGACGCGTTCGAGCAGCGGATGGATGCGTTCGAGGGGCGGATGGGCGCCATGGAGCTCCGGTTCGACGAGCGCTTCCAGGCGATCGAGGACCGGTTCCGGACGACGGATCTCCGCATCGAGCAGTTCGAGGCCCGGGTCATGGACCGGCTCGACGCCATGGACGGCCGGCTGGACGCCATGAATAGCCGGCTGGATTCCATGGACGGCCGGCTCAGCGACGTCGACGGGCGGTGGGAGCGTCGGTTCCAGGCCATCGAGGAGCGACTGGACCGCATGGACCGCAGGATCGAGGGCGTGGAGAAACACCTCCTCGGCCTCCAGATCCGCATCGACGATCTCGCCGGCGACATGCAGCAGCGGTTCCGCGTGCTGAATGACCGGGTGGGCGGGATCGAGCGGCGGCTGGTGGCGTAGAATGGCGCCGCGCTCCTCGGCCACCATCGGGGGTTGGGCCGGGGCTGCTGGAGAAGACGTACGCGGTAACCGCCCTCGCCGCGGGCGGCGTCAAACGGATCCTGCTCGATCGATGACCGTGCCGCCGCCCCTTCGAGCCCTTCGACCCTT
>CAYXJH010000470.1:0-2739 GCA_964465415.1 uncultured Gemmatimonadaceae bacterium | reverse complement strand
CGGTCACGGCGTCACCGCGGCGAACCAGAGTGCGATGGTGCCGAAGGTGGCGTAACAGGCCAGCACCCAAAGCCCCGCTGCGACCTCCACGCGGCGCCCCAGTCCCGCTACCGGGTGCCGCAGCAGACTGCTGGCCGGGAGCGCCGCGGCCATTGCCAGGGGGGTGAGGGCGACGAGGGTGATGGTGCCGGCTCCGATCACGCCTCCCGCCAGGACGCCGATCAGCAGCGCGCCGGCGAGGATGGCGAGCCAAGCGCGGACGGCGGTGGCACGGCCCCAGGCCGAGGTGTAGGTGTCCACCCCCTCCCGCTCCTCCCCGGGCGCCCGCAGCTTCCGTCCGACCTCGATGACCAGCCCGTTCAGGAACGCCAGCGCCAGGAACATGCCGAGCCCGCGCGGCGGCGGCGCGCCGACGACGAGCCAGTCCAGCGTCGTCGCGTACAGGAAGATCAACGGCATCACCACCATGTGGGACAGGAGGTACGCCAGCGGACGGGCCCTGAGCCAGTGGGGGACGAAGAAGTCACGGGCCATGAGCGCCGCCCACGCGCCCACGGCCAGGGCCGGGATGAGCAGGACCGGAGCGATGAGGACGTTCAGGATCGCGACGGTGCCCACCGCAACGACCGCGGCACTACGGAGCTCAGCGAGCGTGACCAGGCCACGGGGCACCGGCAGCTCGGGCCGGGAGCGGGCATCGCCCGCCGCATCCTTGTGCTCGTCGAGAACCCGCAGCAGGAAAAAAAACGCCAGCAGCGTGAGCGTGCCCACGCCGAATTCGGCCCGCGGAAATCCGCTGACACCGCGCGCGGCGCGGGAGTACGCTAGCGCGGCGAAGGTGGCCACGGCGACGAGCGGCAGGTAGGCCGCCACGGGGAACCGTTCCGCCTGGTATGCTCGCAGCCTCGCGGTCAGCGGTGGGGTCATGTCCGGCTCAGTGGCCGCGGCCCAGCTGCTGGTGGGCCCGGGAGAAGTCACCGGAGCAGAGCGCACCCACGATGGACAGCTCCCCGCCCAGCGCCACGGTTGCGCAGATCTCGGCCAGACGCGCGGCCGTTTCCGGCCCGTCACAGTCCATGATGCTCAGGCACTCCCGTGCCGTCGGCAGTCGGGTGCCACCGCCCACGGTGCCGACGATGAGGTTCGGCAGATTGACCGCCGCGTAGAGATCGCCACCGTCCGTGAGCTCCAGGCGGGTCACCCCCACCGATGCTTCGCTCACGCAGGCCACGTCCTGGCCACAGGCGATGAACAGCGCCGCGAGCCCGTTCGCGACATGTCCGCTCACTCCGATCGAGCCGGTCTGAACACCCCCGATGAAGCTCATCCGCCAGTAATCGCACATCCGGTCCGGCGTCGTGTGAAGCGCCTTCTCCACCAGCGCCCGCGGGACCACGACCTCGGCCGTCACGTTCCGGCCGCGGGTCCGGGAGAAGCTCAGCGCCGTGGCTTTCTTGTCGCCCGACATGTTCGACTCGATGAACCAGTACCGTAGTGGCTGCGGCGAGCGGGCGACGATCTCGTCGCAGATCGCAGCCGTGCAGAACGTCACCATGTTCTGGCCCGCGGCGTCCGCGGTGTGGTAGTCGAAGATCACGTACACCAGCGTAGCCTGGAGGTGGACGGACACGTCCAGCAACCGGCCGTGCCGCGTATGCTGGCCGGCGATGTCCGCCCAACGGTCGAACTCGCCCACCACCCACCGGGCGAACAGCGCCGCTTCAGCCATGCTTTCGAACACGAAGCCCGGCGCACGCTGCACCTGTTCCGTCGTCGTGAGCGCCGCGGCACCGCCCGCCTTCGTAATGATCCGCGCCCCACGGTCGTAGCTGGCCACCAGCGCGCCCTCCGTCGTGGCCAGCGGGACGTAGTAATCGCCCTGCGCGTGCAGGCCGTTGATCCGCACCGGTCCGATGAGCCCCACCGGCACCTGCGCCATCCCCACGTAGTTCTCTATGTTGCCCTTCAGCGACTCCGGGTCCGGTCGCTCGCCGCGCCCGGTCAGATGCGTCGCCTCGCGGCCCATCCCCTCCAGGAGGGCGACCCGCTTCGCAACGCCCTCCTCGCTCCAGTCCCTGGCACCGGGCACCGTCGGCGGGATGGGGCGCTCCGACTCCGGCGTGGGCGCCAGGAGCTCCGGCAACAGCTCCGGATCACGTCCCCGGGCAAGTCGCGCGGCGATCTGCCGCGCCTGATCGTGAGTGATGGGCATATGTCAGAAGCGAGAGCGAGAGACCCGAGGCGCGAGACCCGAGACACGAAACCCGAGACTCCAAGTCCTGGTCCGGGACGATACACGTGAACCGGGACGCGGAGACCCGGACCCGAAACGCCGGCCGCGCGACTCGATCCGCGAGCGGTCGCCGGGCCCGACCCTGAACGGGCCCGGGTCAGGATCGGCTATACGTTACATCCTCGGGGGCGTGGCGTCACGGGGGAGGTCCCCGGTGGAAACGCGCATGTCGTTGCCTGCGAGCGCGCGAGATGTGGGTTCCAATGCGTATCCCCGGGAAACGCCCCTCTCGCGCCCGGCAATCCCAACGAGGTGGGAGTTGCTCTCCTATTCGGCAAGGAACGCCCCACTCGCGTGTGTCCCGGAAATGAGATTTCAGTTTCCCGTTCACGACCGGAACCGGTCCGGAGTCCCCGTCGCGAACTTGCGTCCCGGGGCAGTTCAGGCCTCCAGTCTCGAGTCTCGGGTCTCGGGTCTCGGGTCTCGGGTCTCGGGTCTCGGGTCTC
>CAYXJH010000469.1:0-2749 GCA_964465415.1 uncultured Gemmatimonadaceae bacterium | reverse complement strand
TGCGGCGCCCGCCGCGCCAAGCGCGGCGTCCCACGACGCCCCGGACGCCACGGTGTCCGGTGTGAGATCGATGGGGCGGCCCGCCTCCCGGGCCCGGTCCGTGACGCGACGGATGTTTTCGATGTGTTTGCCAGAATGCACACGGCGGAGATCCGTCTCCATCGCCGCCCCGGCCTCGGCCTGAACGACCCGGCCCATGAGCGTCGGCATGTCGGCGTAGAGGCCCTTCACGATGGCTGGCAGCCTGCCCTGGTGCTCCGGGTGGTGCCAGCCCGTGTCGTGCAACGCGCACGCCGGGTGCGTCACGATCAGCGTGGGGGCCATGCAGCCCTACCGGCTCGCCGATCGGCCGTCCGCCCGCGCCCGCCTGGCGTCCTCCACCATCGTGGCCACATCGGCCAGGAGTCGTGGTGCGTCGTACACGATTCCATCCTTGACGACCCAGCGCACACCGCCGACGCGCCGGACCTCGCCGGCTTCATCGAGCCGCAACGTGCCCGTCCCGTACAGAACCTTCAGATCGTGCAGCGGGTTCAACGGCACGATCACCAGGTCGGCCCGGTAGCCGGGTCGTACGGCGCCGAAGTCCGGGGCGCGACCGGTGGGCGCAGCGAGCGCTTCGGCACCCCACAGGGTGGCGGCCCGTATGACCTCCAGCGGGTGGAACCCGGCCTCCTGTAGAAGCTCCAGCTCGCGAACGTAGCCAAAGCCGTAGAGCTTGTAGATGAACCCCGAGTCCGAGCCCGTCGTGACGCGCCCCCCGCGGTTCTTGTACTCGTTCAGAAACCGCATCCAGATGCGGAAGTTGTTGCGCCACTCGATCTCGTCCGTCGTGGTCCAGCTGAACCAGTAGCTGCCGTGGGCCGTGCGGCTCGGGGTGAAGAAGTCGTGGAGCGACGGGAGGGTGAACGAGTCGTGCCACTCGGCGTTCCGCTCCCGCATCACGTCGCGGCTCGCCTCGTAGATCGTGAGAGTGGGGTTGATGACGAGCCCGATCTCCAGCAGCTCGTCCAGGACGGCGTTCCAGCGTTCCGAGCCCGGCTCCGCTGCCTGTCGCCAGAGTCGGCCGGCCTGGGCGAACCGGTGATACTCATCGGCATAGTTGTAGTCCGCCGGGTAGTCCTGGATCGAGCGGTCGTCGAACAGCGCCTCCGGCAGTCCGTACCAGTGCTCCATGGAGCCGAGCCCGAGCCGCGCAGCATCCAGCACGTTCATCTGCGCCACGCCCATCTGGCCGAGGTGCGCCTGGGTGCCCAGTCCGTGACTGCGGGCCTCGTCGATCAGCGCCTCCATGACGGCCGGCACGTGGCTCACCAGCTTGAACCCGTCCACGCCACGGGACGCGGCCCACCGTACATACGCCCGCGCCTGCTCCGGCGAGTCGATCGCGCCCCGATCCCAGCCCATCCCCGGCCGGACGTAGACGAAGACGTGGGGCGCGGCGATCTCGTTTCGGGCGCTCCGCTCCCGCTCGCGGAGTGTCCACTCGACCCCGTTCCCGGAGCCGGGATCCCTCACGGTGGTCACCCCGTGCGCCAGCCAGAGCTTGTGCACGTACTCCGCCGGCGTACCCTGGGCCGCGCCCCCCTGGTGGCCGTGCAGGTCGACGAAGCCGGGAAGGACGAACATCCCTTCCGCGTCGATCTCCCGGGTCGCCCCCGTCGGGCGACGGGCAGTGTCGATGGGCAGCCCCGGCACCCCGACCGGCCGCACCTCCACGATCTGATTTCCTTCCACCACGATGTCCATGGGGCCAATCGGCGGCGCGCCGGTGCCGTCGATCACGGTGGCGCCCCTGATGATGAGGCGCTCGAAGGGTCCGTCTCCAACGTCAGGGCCCCGATCGGGCGACGGAGTGACGCCAGTCTGCGCATGGACGCCCGTGGCGGGGACGAGCACGAGCGCCGCAATGAAGTGGGCGGCAGACCGGTGTATACCCATCGCTTAGCAGCTCCTCGAGAACGGGAATGATGACGGGAGAGTAGGCCGGGCGACGACGCACCGGCAAGGTAGCGGTAGCGAAGTTGCCCACGGTAAGCGAGGATTAACAGTGATGACCCGAGATTCGATTCGATCCAAAGGAGGGGGCGGTCATGCGTCCCACGTTTGTTCCCCTGTCGATCCTGATGCTCGTCCTCATGCACACCACTGGAACCGCCGCAGCGCAGGACGCTTCAGTCGCGGCTGACGCCGGCCACGCCCGGGCGCTGGATCAGGCCGCCGAGCAGCTCGAGGCCGACCTGGTCGCCGAGCATGGGGAAGCGATTCGTGCCCGGCTACGGCGCGGCATGGACCAGGTCCGCCTGTTCTGGCGGGCGGAGGATGGCGACGCCGACACGTTCGAGACCTTCGTGCGAACCCACTTCGCGGCGGAGCCGGCCCGGAGGGACGTCATGTTCCAGCGCCTGCAAACGACCTTCGAGCAGCTGGACGGGCTCCTCCTCGAGTCGGTGCGGCAGCTCCGGATGCACACCGACGTGGAGCGGGGGGAGATCCTTCCGTTCGATCGGCTGGTGGCCGCGTACAACCCGGCCGCCCACGTCAGCTCGGACCTGTTCGACAACAAGCTGGGGTTCGTCGTGCTGCTGAACTTCCCGTTGACCACACTGGACGAGCGGCTGGCCGGCGCCGGCGTGTGGTCGCGGCGGGAGTGGGCGTGCTGTACCTCGTTCTCCGCACCTCGCCGTTCGTCGCCGCCGGAGCCTTCAACGACGACGGGATCTACCTGGCGCTCGGCAGGGCGCTCGCC
>CAYXJH010000468.1:0-2764 GCA_964465415.1 uncultured Gemmatimonadaceae bacterium | reverse complement strand
GCCCGGCCGTCCCGGTTGAGCGTGTCGTGCCGGCTGGTTCGCCGTGCCGTGTCCCGCACCAGGTTCGTGGCGACCCGGAACAGCCACGGCCGCACCGCCTCGGGTGGCGCGGACCGTTCCAGCAACCGGACGAATGTCTCCTGAGCCAGGTCGGCCGCCAGCTCTCCATCGCCCGTGAGCCGAGCCAGGTAGCGCTCCAGCGGGGCGTGGTGCCGGGCGAACAGCTCGTTCGCGACTGCACGCTCAACGCCGGGCACGGATCCCGATGACGGGTAGCCGGGGCACCCCGCGCTCGTACAGGTTCTGGAGGGCCCCCTGCCCGCAGTTCACACCCGGGCACCCGGGCTCGTCGCCCACGTACACGGTGCCGTTCTCGCGCCCCAGGGCGTTGCGAAGCTGGAGGTATACGCCCACTTCCCCGCCCCTGACCCTTGTGGACCAGTCCGCCAGGATGTCCAGGCTGGCATAGACCGGAGCCTTCAAGCCGTTGGGATCCCCCGCCCACGGAAGCCGGTCCGGGTCGCAGCCGGGCTCGCTCAAGCACTCGTCGGTGTCGGCGATCGTGCGTGTGAACGGGACACCGGTGGCCGCGGTGAAGGCAGCGCCGAGCCGAAGCGAAGACGTAACCCTGACCAGGCCGGTGCCATCGAGTACGTGTGCACGTTCGGCCGCGGACGTGTACTCCAGGCCGGCCGCACGGGCGCGAGATCGCGTCAGCGTGTAGGCGATCGATCCCGTGACCGGGCCGGCGAGCTGGCGGACCGATGCCTCCAGGCCGTATGCCGTGTTGTCGCCCGTCACGAACACCGCCCGGGTGGAATCGAAGACCGGTCCGGGACGCGGGTCCGGCCCGGCAACACCAGTGGCCCGCCGCACGAAGCCGTTGATGGCGGCCAGCCGTGTGGGCGCCATCCAGGTTTCCAGGCCCACCGTCGCGACGTCCGCCCGTATGGCCGGAACGGTCGGGCCGGCGAGGAGCCAGGCGTCCGTGGAGATGAGACTGGCCATGTGAACGCCCCCGGGCGCCAGCGGCTGCGTGTACTGGTAGGTCCGTCCCACGCCGGCGGACATGGCCACCTCCGGAATCGGGGTGAACCGCGCGGACAGACGTGGTGCCGGTCGCAGCGCGCCGCCATTGGCGACCGACTCACCCGCCTCGACCCTGAGTCCGCCCCGGATGGCCAGGCGCTCGTCGGGGCTCCAGCCGCGCTCACCCCACACGGCCAGGACCGGCAAGCTGAGATGCCACCACAGCGGACCTCCCGGGGACATGGACTCGGTTCCGGTGCTGCTGAGGAAGCGAGGTACTCCGAGCGCGTGCGGCCCGAAGTAACCCGCCGCATGGCGTTCGATCGCGTAGCCGACCGCCCAGGCAGGACCCGACAACGCCACCGGCTCGGGCGATATGGACCCGGCCAGCGCCACGTACTCGACCTTGCTCTCGCTCAGGCGCCGCGCCAGCGGAGCATCCGGGATCGGTCCATCGGGCTCGGTCTCCACCAGACCGTGGTGGCGGCTGCCGGCCAGCGTGTGACGCACATCCAGGCCACCGAGACGGGAAGTGAACGTGACCCGACCCACGGCATTGCCCCAACGAGCGGCGAAGGGTTCGACGTCCGTGGCCGGAACGCTGCTCAGCTGGTCCGCCTCCCAGAGCCAGCTGGCCTCCGCGCTGGTGGCTTCACCCAGCCACGTGTCGAGGCGACCCGCCACCTCGCTGAAACCGTACGGGAAGTGCCGGTCCTCGCTGCCCGCGGCCCGCCGCGCCAGGTCGGCCAGCCAGTCCAGGTACGTGCGCCGTCCCGCCAGGGTCCAGCCGGCGCGACCGTCGAGGATCCGCTGGTCCAGGGCCAGCCCGGTGGTCATCAGGGAGATGTCGGCCTGCGCGTTGAGCTCCCCCGCCCCGGTGGCCCGACGGCTCTGGAGATCCACCACGCCGGCCGCTCCTTCCCCGATCCCGGCGGATCGCACGCCAGGATGGAACCATGCAGCGCCCACGGCGCTCGACCCGATGCCCGAGATCATGCCCAGGGCGTGGAGCGGGTTGAATACCGGGACGCCGTCATAGTAGACCCGCGTGTGACCCCAGGGCGCGCCTCGGGTCCACAGCTCCGCTGTGTAGTCGCTGCGCGTCGTAACGCCCGGCAGCCGCTGGAGCGCACGGAAGACGTCCGGCTCGCCGAGCGTCACGGCCTCGACCACGTCCGCGTAGGTCAGCTCGCGCACGTCCGTGGTGAGGAACTGGCGCCGCCGCATGTCGGTGGCCATCAGGCGGGCCAACTCCGGGTCGTCAGCCAAGCCGCTGCTCGGCTCGAACGGCCCACGAGGTTGCGCGCGCGCGCGCAACGGGTTCAATGCGATGGGGTCCGCATCCAGGGCTACGGAGACCGCGGCGTCCTCCCCGCGCAGCTCCACGACCACCGAGTAAGGACGATATCCGAATCGGCTCAGGTACACCCGGTAGACGCCGGGCGGGAGGCCGTTGAACCGGTACCTGCCCGAGCCATCCGTGCTGGCCGTCCGCGTCGCCGTAGCGAACGCCGATCCGCTGGCCGGTCCGGGGAACGCGCCCACGGCGTCCGGCTGCACCACCACCGTGACGCCGGTGATGGGGAAGCCGGTCGCGGCGTCCACCACGGCCCCCGCGATCGCGCCTGCGGACTCCGCGCGGTCCGGCGCCTGCCCGCTCGCCGCTCGCCCCAGCGAACACTTGCCGGCGCCCAGCGACTGGTCGTTCGAGCTGATCGAGCAGTACCACGCCGTC
>CAYXJH010000467.1:0-2777 GCA_964465415.1 uncultured Gemmatimonadaceae bacterium | reverse complement strand
CGCGTCTCGGGCCTCGCGTCTCGCCTACGGCTCCCGCCCCAGATACAGGTGGATCGACGTCTCGCTGCGCTGGACGAACGGCAGCGTGAAGGGTTCGGTGGTCAGGTGTCCACTGAATGCGTCGTCGGTGACCATGATTTCGATGATCAGGGCGCGGAATGGGATGGACGAATCGGCACCGATCTCCGCGAGCTGCTGGAGCGCGTAAGGCGGGATGACCACGCGTCGCGTCGGCACGACGGGACGGATGAACGCGGGCCTCGCCCCCGGCTGGGTGGGGTCCATGGGGTGGAGAAGGATGAAGGCGCGGGAGGGATCGAGGGGACGGTCGAAGTTCAGAACGAACGCCCGATCCACATCCACGCTGGGTTTCCCACCGACCAGGCTGAGGGGTTCGCCATTCTCGATGCCGTTCAACCGGGCGAAGGCGCGAACGGCGAACGTGGCGTGGACGGGGAGGACGTCGTCGGAGCCAGTGGTCCGGATCGACAGGTCACGCCCGGCCACAAGGTCGTCGTGGAAAGCGGTCTGATGGAAGATGGTGGATCCGCCGTGCTCCCACTCGGCGTATGTGAAGGTGGGGAGGTGGTACCGGACGACGTTCTCGAAGCGGACCGGGACCCCGGACGGGACGTGGGGGGGATCGGTGAGCCTGTCCATGAGCACATCCGCGACCGTTGCATCGCCGTGGTCGAAAAAGCGGAACACCGTGCTGTCGCCGCGTTGCTCCGGCGGATGCCCATGGGCCAGCGTCACATGCCAGCTCAGGGCATAACGGGTGTGTTGCGCGTAGCCGATCTCGGGGAACCCCCCGAAGTCATATCGCTCGAAGCGGTCCAGCCACAGGGCCCTGCCGTTGCTGGGGTAACTCACCACGGGGTGGCCGTCCACGATCACGCCGGTCTCGGACTCCACCACCGCGGCGCCGATCATTGTCTCCACGTTCCCCGCCTCCGCCGGCGGGCCGGCCACCCGGGCGCCATCGCAGGCGCTGACGAGTACGACGGTGGCCAGCCCCAGAAAAGCACTGAGCGAGTATGAATTCTGCACGGGTCCAAGCACCCCGATGATGTGGCGTATTCCGGCACAGGTGTCCGATGTCTTTGTCAGATGTAGAATGCCCCAGCCGCCGGTTTTCTGTCGGCGCAGGACGCGAAGCGAGCAGAAGGGCATGAAGCCAGTACCGGACCCAGGGCGGACCGCGACACGGTGACGGGGACGACACCGCGCTCGGCCCGCTCCATCCTCCTCTTCTGGCTCCCCCTGGCCGCCACATGGGTCATGATGGCGCTGGAAGGGCCGTTCCTGGCCGCCATCATCGCCCGGCTCGCCGATCCTACCTTCAACCTGGCCGCCCACGGCATCGCGTTCGCCTTCGGCATCCTCATCGAGGCGCCGGTCATCATGCTCCTCAGTGCGTCCACCGCCCTGGTCGACGACCGGGACAGCTACCGCAAGCTGAGGAACTTCGCCAACGCACTGAACGCGGGGTGCACCCTCCTCCTCCTCCTGATCCTGGTCCCACCCATCTTCGGCGCCATCATGACCGGGCTCCTCGACCTGCCCGACGAGGTCGCCCGCCTCATCTACGGCGCGCTCTGGATCCTCCTGCCCTGGCCGGCCGCCATCGGGTACCGACGTTTCATCCAGGGCATCCTCATCCGGTCCGGCAGGACCCGGCTCGTGGCTATCGGGACTGTCCTGCGGCTCCTGGGCATGGCAGGCACCGCCCTGGTCCTCTACCTCCTGACCAACCTGCCGGGCGCCTGGGTCGGCGCCTCCGCCATGACCATTGGTGTCCTGGCCGAGGCCGCCGCCGCGCGAATCATGGCCATCCCCACCATCCGGGAGCTGCTCAATGGCCCCGAGCTCAGCCGGCCCCAGGAAGGACCCCTGGCCTACGGGACCATCGCACGATTCTATTACCCGCTCGCCCTCACGTCCGTCATCGGGCTCACTGTCCAGCCCATGCTGACCTTCTTCATGGGACGAGCGCCCGCGCCCATCGAGTCGCTGGCCGTGTTCCCCGTCGTCCACGCTCTCTCCTTCCTCTTCCGCGCCCTGGGCCTCAGCTTCCAGGAGGTCGCTATCGCACTCCTCGGACGACGCGGTGAGCACCATCCCGAGCTCGCACGATTCGCCACCGGGCTCGGACTCGCCGCCTCCGCCGGACTCGCCCTCGTCGCCTTCACTCCATTCGCTTCCTTCTGGTACATAACCCTGTCCGGCCTCGAGCCCGATCTCGCCGCCTTCGCCATCGTACCCACCATGATCATCGTTCCACTGCCCGCCATGTCCGTCCTGCTCTCCTTCCAGCGCGCCATCATCGTCCAGGGTCGTCAGACCCGGCCGATCACCATCGCCACAGGAGTCGAGGTCATCGTCGTCGCCATACTCTTCACCCTCCTGGGCTGGACCGCCGGCCTCGTCGGTGTCACCGCCGCCATGCTCGCGTTCCTCGGCGGACGCCTCGCCAGCAATCTCTACCTCATCGTGCCGGTGGCGCGGACGTTACAAAGGCTTTGAACTACGAACTACGAATTACGAACTACGAACTGCGGTAGGCACACGGTGCTTGTCGGGAAAACCCCTGTGCTGGAATCCGGGAATGCCCGTCTTGCTCCAGACGGGTTTTCCGCGCTATCGTGGGAGCGTCTTTGAGACTCATTCTCATTTACTGGCGCGCGCGCCGGGAGATACATATGAGCGGGGTGCGGACGGGGGTGCGGGAAGAGGGGGGTTCGCTGGTGGTCCGGTGGGCCGTGTGGCCGCTGGCG
>CAYXJH010000466.1:0-2778 GCA_964465415.1 uncultured Gemmatimonadaceae bacterium | reverse complement strand
CCTGGCCCGGGCCGTGTTCCTCGAGATGGACCCCGGGCTCGAGGTGGAGCGGGTCGCGGCGGACGGGGACGTGGTGGAGCCGGGCGCGACGCTCATGAGGGTGCGGGGATCGGCCCGTTCGATCCTGTCCGCCGAGCGCGTCGCCCTCAACTACGTGGGCCGCCTCAGCGGGATCGCGTCGCTCACGCGGGCGTATGTGGACGCGGTGGCGGACACCGGCGCCCGGATCGCCGACACGCGCAAGACCACGCCGGGGCTGCGCGTCATGGAGAAGTACGCGGTGCGCTGCGGCGGCGGACACAACCACCGTTTCGGCCTGTCCGACGGCTTCATGCTCAAGGATAACCACCGGGCGGCGCTGGCCGCCGCCGGGACGGCGCTGGTCGACGCGGTTCGCCAGGCCCGGGAGCGGCTCGGCCACGGCGTCGCCATCACCATCGAGGTGGACGACATCGGGCAGATCGGGGAGGCGCTGGACGCGGGCGCCGACTCGATCCTGCTGGACAACATGACGCCCGAGCAGCTGGACCTGGCCGTCCAGCAGATCGATGGCGACGCGCTCGCGGAGGCGTCCGGCGGGATGACGCTGGAATCGGTTCGCGCGGCGGCGGAGAGCGGGGTCGACCTGATCTCTATCGGCGCGCTCACGCACTCGGCGCCTGCGCTGGACGTGGCGCTGGACTTCGAGTGGTCACACCCCGGGGGGACAGGATGAGCCGGAATATCGACACTTCGAAGACCACGTCGCCCGACGAGATGTACCGGGCCCTGAGCGCGCGGCTCGGCGACATGGTCCCAGACTTCGAGCTTCGCTACAAGGCCGAGATCGCCGCGGGCGTGAACCGGCTGAAGGCCGAGCGCGGCGCGGTCATCCTGGGCCACAACTACATGGAGGCCGCCCTCTTCCACTCCGTGTGCGACTACAAGGGCGACTCGCTCGAGCTCAGCCGCCTGGCCGCCGAGGCGCCCGGCGACCCCATCGTCTTCTGCGGCGTCCGGTTCATGGCCGAGACCGCCAAGATTCTGAGCCCCGAGAAGACCGTGCTGCTGCCCACCGCCAAGGGCGGCTGCTCCCTGGCCGAGTCCATCACCGGCGAGGACGTGCGTCGCCTCAAGGCCAAGTACCCCGGCGTGCCCGTCGTCACGTACGTCAATACCTACGCCGATGTGAAGGCGGAGACCGACATCTGCTGCACGTCCAGCAATGCCGTGAAGATCGTCGAGAGCCTGGACTCCGATAAGGTCATCTTCCTCCCCGACGAGTTCCTGGCCAAGAACGTGGCACGGGAGACCGGGAAGACGATCATCTTCCCCAAGGTGGACGGTGGGCTCCCCGCCGCGCTGTCCGGGAACGGCGCATCACGGGGCGATTCAGGCGAGCTCCAGTACGACATGATCGGCTGGCGCGGCCGCTGCGAGGTCCATGAACAGTTCACCCCCGAGGACATCGCCAACGTCCGGCGCCAGTTCCCCGACGTCATGGTCCTGGCCCACCCCGAGTGCAGCCCCGAGGTCGTCGAAGCCAGCGACTTCAGCGGGAGCACCAGCGCGCTGATCCACGCCGTGAAGGAGGCCGACGCCACCCGGTACCTACTCCTCACCGAGTGCAGCATGGCGGACAACATCGTCGCCGAGAACCCGGAGAAAGAGATGGTCCGCCTCTGCTCGATCCGCTGCCCGCACATGAACGAGATCACCCTCGAGAACGTGCGCGACGCGCTCCTCCACAACCGCTACGAGGTCGACGTCCCCGAGCCCACCCGCACCCGGGCCCGCCGGAGCATCGAGCGGATGCTGGAGATCTCCTACGGGCGTCGGCCCTAGCCTCGGCGAGGTGCGGTACCACGCCGTCCCTCACTTGCGACGTTTCTGCAGCATCCACCCGCGGCGGATGGAGCGCGGCTCCGAGACGGTCACGAAGGCCTGGGGGTCCCAGAAGTCGGTCAGCGCCAGGATGCCCTTGATCTCGCTCCGCCGCGCCACGGTGTAGACCACCTCCACCTTGCCCGTCCGGCCCTCGCCCGCGAATTCGGTCACGCCGAACCCCTTCTCCCGGAGCGCGTCGGCCAGCTCAACGCCGCCGTGCGACGAGATGATCTGGACCGTGGCCAGCCCGAACGCCAGCTTCTCCTCCACCCAGAGCCCCACGACGGTGCCCGCCGCGAAGCCGCCGGCATAGCCCAGCACATGCAGGCCGCTATCCAGGTAGCGGATTGCGTTGCCCGCCGCGAAGAGCCACAGCAGCACCTCGAAGAACCCGATCAGCGGCACCATCAGCCGCTGCCCCCGCACCGACAGGAGCATGCGCAGCGTGGCTAGCGAGACGTCAACGATCCGGAGCGAAAAGATGACGACGGGGCCCCAGGGCCCACCGAAAAGCTGCTCGATGAATTCCATGCCCCGGAATAACCCGCTGGCCGCGACCGCGCAATTCAGCGGTCCGGCGGCGGACCCCGGCCGTGCCTCCGAGGCGCCGAAGGCCCGAATCGACATGACCAGGTCCGCACGAAGCTCGGCAGGGGAGTGCCATCCGGTTCTGTCGGCAGCAAATGTTGGTGCCGTTACACCATGCTGCCTTCCCAGTCCGCCATGACGCATGTCCGTTCGTGACCGAACGGATTCGCGCCGTTTCACCAAGTCTCGGCCCCCACCATGCCCAGGCACGCTCACGATCCACGACCGACCAACGTTTCCTGCGGACAGAATACCAGCCGGAGTCTCGCGCCGAGCGCCTCGTATCACGCGTCTCGTGTCTCGCGTCTCGCGTCTCGTGTCTCG
>CAYXJH010000465.1:0-2790 GCA_964465415.1 uncultured Gemmatimonadaceae bacterium | reverse complement strand
CTGGACGGCGAGGGCGGCCCCATCGGCCCGGCGCTGGATGGCCTGGGCGCGCGACGGAGCCACGAGCAGATCCGGCGCGCGATCCTCAACCCGCTGGCCGACACGGTCCCCGGCTACGAGGCGGTGGCCGGGACGATGCCGACCGACTACGGCGAGAAGCTGACGGCCGGCCAACTCGAGGCGCTGGTCCGGTTCCTCGCCGGGGAGGGCACATGAAGCGATACTTCGGGCACCCCCTCGGCCAGGCGGCCGCGGTCATGGTCGTGGCCTACATCGTCTTCAAGTTCGGGATCGCGTACATCCCACCGCTATTCGGTGTCCCGTCGGCGCCGGTGCCCAGCTCCGTGATCTTTCAGTACATGGCCACCGTCGCGGTCGGGGTCCTCCTCTGGGTGAGCGACAACGAAGCGCGCTGGGCGGAGTTCAAGCGCCCGATCGGCGAAACGCTGGTCCTCGACGAACGACGCACGCTCCGAACGGCGCTGCTCGTGGTGGTGCCGCTGCTGGTCGGGCTCATGGCGTTCCTGCAGGTCCGGCCCACGGTCGCCGCGCCGCCGGGGCTCCGGTCCGTGCACCCGGCGCCGCCCACGACCATCACGTTCCGGGGTGAGACGATGGCGCTCGACGGGCTGGAGAACCCGCTGCGCACGCGGGGCTCCCTGGCCGAGCACGCCGCGGTGGGCAAGGTCCTCTACGACCGTAACTGCATGCCCTGTCACGGCGACGCGCTGGACGGCAACGGCCACTTCGCCCATGGCCTGAGCCCGGCGCCCATCGACCTCACGCGCACGATCCGGGACCTGACCGAATCCTATGTGTTCTGGCGGATCGCCAAGGGCGGGCCGGGCCTGCCCCGAGAGGGCACGCCCTGGCATTCCGCCATGCCGGTCTGGGAGGACTTCATGACGGAGGACGAGATCTGGGCCACCATTGTCTTCCTCTACGAGCAGACGGGTCTGTCGCCCAGGACGTGGGACCACTGATGAGACGCGTGACACGGGACCCGGCGCGCCGGCCGCGGTGGGCACCCACCGAGCACATCCGCGGAACGCGGATGCTGCCCGGCGCACTCGTGCTCTTGGCGATCAGCGTGACGCCGGGGGCCATTGCCGCCCAGGCCGAGCACCCTGGCAAGGCGCCGTACGAGAAGTGGTGCGCCGGTTGTCACGGGGTGGAAGGCGACGGCCGGGGGCCGGCAGCGGACTGGATGCTGCCGCGGCCGCGGGACTTCACACGGGCGCAGTACCAGATCAAGACGACCCGGGCGGAGGCGCTGGCCAGCGACGCCGACATCCTGCGCATGATCGATGACGGCATGCCCGGCACCGCGATGCCCGGCTGGCGTGGCCAGCTCTCCAGGCGGGAGCGTGAGGCGCTCGTCGATTACCTCAAGAGCTTCTCGCCGTTCTTCGACAGCGCGGACGAGCCCGAGACGATTCCCGTAGGCCGAGCGCCCCGCGCGACGCCGGAGGCGCTGGCGGAGGGCCGGCGGCTTTACGACGAGATCGAGTGCTGGCAGTGCCACGGCCAGGCGGGCCGAGGCGACGGCACGTCGGTCCCGACGCTGGAGGATGACCGGGGGGACCCGATCCGCCCGGCTGACCTCACCCAGAACTGGCTGTTCAACGGCGGCGGCTCGGCCGAGGACATCTTCCTGCGCCTGATGACGGGCCTGGATGGCACGCCCATGCCATCCCAATCGGACCTGATCGAGGGCGGCGTCATCACGGAGGAAGGGCTCTGGCAAGTGGCGCTCTACGTGCGGAGTCTGTCCCCGGAGCGGGCGCCGCGCGTGCCTGACGTGATCCGTGCGGCCCTTGTGCCCGGCCCCGTGCCGGCCTCGCTGGATGACGAGGCGTGGGACGACGTCGAGCCCTACTACATCCCGTTGGTCGGGCAGATCATCGTGGAGCCGCGGTGGTTCTCGCCCACGGTCAACGCCGTCTGGGTCCAGGCCGTACATGATGGCCGGGAGCTGGCGCTGCGGTTCACGTGGCACGACCCGTCCCGCAGCCCGGACCCGGCCTGGGAGGAGTGGCGAACGCGGATCGTCGCCGCCATGGAGCCGAACGAGGGTGCCGACCCGGAGCCCGATGCTCCCGATCGTCTCACCATCCAGTTCCCGTCCATGATGCCGGAGGGGCGTGACCTCCCGTTCTTCCTTGGTGGCGACACGCGCCGGCCGGTATATCTATGGCGCTGGCGCAGCGACCGCGACGGCATCCAGGAGGCCCACGGACGCGGGCTCGAAAGCGTCGACCCCGTGCCCTCCGCACCGGACTCCCCCGTCGCCGCCGCGGCGTTCGATGAGGGGGCGTGGCGCCTGTACGTGCGCCGCAGTCTGGACAGCGCCGATCCCGAACAGCGGTTGGCCATGCCGCAGGGAGAGGCGATTCCCATCGCGTTCTTCGCGCAGGACGGCTCCAGCGGCGAGTCGCATCACCGGGGCGCGATCTCCGCCTGGTATTTCCTGCACCTGGACACGCCCGTGGCCGCGTCGATATACACCGTGCCCATCAGTGTGGTGGTGCTCACGGCCCTGCTCGGTGTCGGGGTCGTGGCCAGAGCGCGCCGGACCCATCGGACCGCTCGCGCAGAACCTGAAACCCTTCCCGAGGGAGCATGAACATGAAGCAGCTGAATCGCGCGTTCCCGTTGCTCGTACTTCCCGTCGTCCTCGTGGCGCTCGCGTGCGGCGATGGTGATGGTGACGCGGCCCGGGGCGGGCAGGCCGCCGCGGACCATGTGCAGGTGGACGCCGGCACCGCCGGCCAGGTCGTCGGCACCGTC
>CAYXJH010000464.1:0-2797 GCA_964465415.1 uncultured Gemmatimonadaceae bacterium | reverse complement strand
GAGCTCGCTGCTCGCGCAGCAGACAGGGTTGGCGGCCGCCATCGGCCAGGCCGGCCGGCCCGACATCGCCGAGCTGCTGGCAGCGGTCGCCCAGCTGGTCACCACGCCCAGGCCGTTCCTCCGTTGGGACCCGGTAATCGAGCCGGCCGCCGTGCCGCGCCACGCCTACACCGAGGGCGAGTCGCTTCTGCGCCTCGTCATCCGATCCGGCGTCGAACAGGCCGCGCCGGGCGAGCTCGATGTGACCATGACGCCCCCCGGCGACTACGCCGCGCAGGTGCTGGACGACCACCCATCGCTCGGGCTGGAGTGGCGTGCGGACAGCCAGCGTCATCTCGCGCCGCCGAAGATCAGCCAGCTCGAGGCGGAGCTCCATGGCGCGTTCGATGCCGCGTTCGGCACCACGCCGGACGCGGACGCCGTCCGGACCGCGCTGGGTGTCGCCCTGCGGGAGTCCGGCTCTTTCCTCGATGTCACGGTGGCGGACATGGGGCAGCCCGGGCAGCGGATCCCACAGCCCGGCGTCACCTTCCATGTCACGCCCACCGCCGAGGTGCCGGACGTGGCGGACCCCGCCGACCTCCCGGCCGGCGACCCGCTCAGCCCGGGCCAGTACGTGGCGCACGACGTCGACCAGGTCGTCCTTCCCTACCTCCCCGACCCGCTCGCCGACGGCGTGGCCTTCACCTTCCCGGACGCAGGGCGCTTCCACCGGCTGGCCGGCCTTCTCGCGATCGAGGGCATCACGTTGCGCTATCCCGGCGACTGGCCGGAACGGGTACCGTTCCGGCTCGTTCTGAGCTCGGGGCCGGAGCTCGGCGCGACCGTCGAGGACCACGTGATCCAGGTCACGCTCCCGCCAGGCGAGCAACTCCGGATGCGGATGTCGTCGTCGCTTGTCCGGGAATCGCTGGACCTGCTGGGGCTGTGGCGCTCCCTCCCGCCGGCCGTCCGGGAGAACCCGCTGCTCCGCGAGGCTGCAGTGGACGGCTGGTTCTGGTGGCTCACGCCGTCCACCGAGGTGCGCCTGGTGCACGCGGTCCCCCGGCCGGTGGAGGTGCCACGCCCCACGGCCCTGATGCCGGTGCGCGTCCCCGGAGACACCGCCGTGATCCTGTTCGGCGCCGTGGACCTCCACGGCCCGAGCACCGAGCGGATCGACATCGAGGCCTCGTGGTCACAGTGGGTGGACGATGTCGCGAAGCCCGCTCCCGAGCGAGTGAGCGGCGTGGCGGCCGCGTGTGGTACGGACATCACGGCGGACGAGGACCTGGTGGTCCTGGCGGCGCAGGACGCGAACATCCCCCTCCCGGACGGGACCACGCTCCGCCTCCACAAGGCCGTGCACCAGACGGGCGACACGCTGCATCGTATGATCGATTACCGGGTGCGCGCCACGACCCGATACCGGGAGTACTTCCTGCCGCAAGTCACGCCTTCCGTGGACGACCTGTCCGTGGTCGGGCCCGTACGGACGCTGGACGTGCCGAGCGCCGCCCGGCCTGCCAAGGTCATCGTGCGCGATGTCCTGCCGCTCTTCCTCTGGGAGGAGATGACCGAGCCGCAGCAGCCGTTCGGACTCCGCCGGAGCCGCCGGGCGGGAGTCCGTATCTATCTGGAAAGGCCCTGGTTCTCCACCGGTGATGGGGAGCTGCTCGGCGTGCTTCTGGCCGCGGGCTCGGACGCGCTCGTCCAGGGCAGCGTCAGCCAGTGGGCGGCCGATCCGGTATTCAGCCAGCAGGGGCCGGCGCAGCGCGCCGCGCTACCGCTCTCGGACTTCCTGCGCGTGACCGGTCTGGACGACCGACCGGAGCCGGGTCGTCCGGTCGGTCCGCCGAAGGCCCTGCCGCTCGTGGACCGGGCGGGGCAGCCCGTCGTGGCGGTTCTCGGCTATCAGCCCGAGTATTCGCCCGAACGGCGGCTCTGGTTCGTGGACGTGGCATTCGATCCGCGCACCGCCTTCTGGCCGTTCGTCCAGCTCGCCGTGGCCCGCTACCAGCCGAGCTCCGTGACGGGGTTGCACCTGGGACCGGTCACCCTCTGCGACTTCGTTCAGCTGGCGCCCGAGCGGACTGCCACGTTGAGTCGCACGGACGAGACCCACGCCCGCGTCGTGGTAACGGGACCCGTGGGTCACCCGCGCCTCGCCGGGGGCACCACGTTGCGCCCGCCGTTCCTGGCGCAGGTGGCACAGACGCGCACGATGCGAGCGCGCGTGGAACGCTTCGACGCCGGGGTCGGTACGGACCTGGGATGGGCCACGGTGTCCCAGACGGACCTGCCGATCCTCGGCGTGGACGGGACCATCGTGTCGTGGGCGGGCGAGATCGAGCTGCCGGAGGTCGTGCCACCTCGCACACCGGGCGACAGCGATGCGCTGCGGATCACTCTCGAGGAATGGGAATACCTCCCGGCGGATTTCGAGGTCGGGGGCAGCGGCGGCTACCAGCCGAGGGTCGTGTACGCGGCCCACCTGCCGCTGTAGCCCGCCCGGCGAAGGAGTCTTCAGATGATCGACGGCCTGGCTCGCGCCCTGGGCCTGGCAACCTGTGCGGTGGCGATCGCTGCATGCGCGGCGCACCGTCCGCCGTTTCCACACATTTCGGCTTCTGAGCCGTCAGCATTGAAAAATCTCCAGCGAAAATCATACTCCGCTGAATTTTCAATAAGGATTACACCGTCAGCGCCGACAGAATCGCCGGATCGGTATGCTTGAGGGTGATGACGACGGTCTTGTCGTCGGGCGCGTCGACGGAATCGATCGAGGTGACCAGGAAGTTCCAGATGCCGTTGTCGG
>CAYXJH010000463.1:0-2814 GCA_964465415.1 uncultured Gemmatimonadaceae bacterium | reverse complement strand
CCGGTCCCGGCGCTCCAGGACCTGGTGTGGTTCGAACAGGCGATGCTCGACGCGTACGAGACCCTGCTGGCGCTGCTGTCGGGCTGACGCCTACCAGCCCATCTGGCTCATCCGCTGCTGGATGATGCGCGTGTACCATCCCATGTTCTGCGGGCGTCGCTGGAGCGGAGCGGGGAGCACCGCGGCCAGGCTCGCCGCCTGGTGCCGCGACAGCTCGGCGGCGCTCACGCCGTAATGGTGCCGGGCCGCGGCCTCGGCGCCGAAGATCCCGGGCCCGAACTCCACGATGTTGACGTAGACCTCCAGGATCCGGTCCTTGCCGAGGATCCATTCGGCGGGAGGCGTCAATGCCCACTCGTAGGCCTTGCGGATCGGATTCCGGTGTGTGGTGAAGTAGAGGTTCTTGATCAGCTGCTGGGTAAGCGTGGAGGCGCCGCGCATGGCCCGGTCCCCCGCGTCCGCCGCCCGCCGTGCCCTCCGTAGCTCCTCCCAGTCGAAGCCGCTGTGCTGGAAGAACCGGGCGTCCTCGGCCGCGACCACGGCCCGAGGCACATGCGGCGCCATCCGATCCGTTGCGCGCCAGCGGTAGACCCGAAGCGGGCGCTCGCCCTGCGCCAACCGCTCCACTGTGCGCTGGGCCTGGACTCCCGTTGCTACGGGCGGTAGGAAGCGGAGATAGAGGAAGCCCGCCACGCACAACACGTAGTATGCGACCGGGATGAGGGCTATGACGAGGACGACTCGCCGAACGCCGCGCGCCGGCCGTTCTCGTTTTGGTGAATCCATGTCCCGCACTGTTGAGGCCTCGCTCAGCCGAACCAGCGTTTGAGCCGATCCGTCTCGAACGCCCGCTTCTCCCTGGCCCGGTCCCGGGACGCGTCCCGGAGCTCGACGCGAGGCTCGGGGTGAGCGTAAAACTGTCCCTGAATCAGCGTGGCGAGATCCGGACCCAGCTCGACGAAGCAGTAGCCGGCGCCGTCGAATGGCGGGGGCGGCTCCTCGCCCTGGACGTCCGCGGCGATGGCCGCGGCGACGCGCTCGCCCTCGAGCTCCGCGAACAGGCCGGCCTTCGGCAGCTGGAGCCCGTTGGCCAGCACGATCTGCGTGACGTCGCCGATCGCGAATACGCCGGGGGTTCCGGTCTCCAGGGTGAACGGGTCGACGGAGACCCAGCCGGCGTCGTTGAGGAGCCCGCTCCCGGCCATGACCGCGGGTGGACGGTGCGGTGGAACGCCGATCAGCAGGTCGACCGCCAGCTCGTCCCCACCCTGGTAGATGACGCGACCTGGCTCGACCCGCTCGACCGTTCGGCCCACGTGGAATTCGATGTTGCGCTCGCGCAGCTGCTGGCCGAGCCAGTCGGAGCCCTCCCGCCCGGCGTTCGGCAGGAGCATGGGCTGGAGCGTGGTTAGTGTGAGTGTCGTGTCGTCGCGCAGTCCGCGAGACCGCAGGCGGGCATCCAGCAACATGGCGCACTCGAACGGCGCGGGCGGGCACCGGTACGGCACGCCGGCGATCACGATGCCGATGCGCCCCCCGCTGAAGGCGTCCAGTTCGGCGGCCAGGGGCGCGATGGCTGCGTCGGCGTACAGGTTGTGTCCGCACTCGACGAGTCCCGGGACCAGGTCCGCCCTCGGCTCGGCGCCCAGCGCCACCACCATGTAATCCCCGGTCAGCGTTCCGGCGTCCGTGGTCGCGCTCCGGCCTGCCGGGTCGATGGCACGGACATCTTGCTGGACGAACCGGATTCCCGGTCCTTCGAGGGCCGCCCGGGAGCGGCGCCCCTCGTCCAGAGTGCCCAGCCCCGCCAGCGCCCACAGCTTGCGGAGCCCCATGACGAAGCTGTCCCTCCGATCGACGAGGACCACCTCCTGGTGGGAGCCCAGCAGCCGTCGCAGCTCGGTGGCGACCGTGATGCCGCCGAACCCGGCGCCCAGGACCAACGTTCGCTTCATGGCAGCCTCCGCTCGTGTTCGCCCACGCCCGCCTGGAGATCGTACCGCCCCGCGTCGGGGATGTCGAGCGATCTCGTTTTGCCCGGGTCCGACCCTCCGTCGTAGTTTGTCGGCATGACTGCACAGAACTCATTCGATGTGACGACGGGCGTCGACCTCCAGGAGGTGGACAACGCCGTCAACCAGGCCAATAGGGAAGTCGCCCAACGCTACGACTTCAAGGGTGTGAACGTATCCATCGAGCTCGACCGGGGCGCCGGAATCGTCCGCCTCCAGGCGGACGACGCGTACCGGATGAAGGCACTGGTCGACGTGCTTCAGTCCGCGCTGGTGCGCAGGGGTGTGCCGCTCAAGAACGCGAAGCTGGGGGACCCGGACAGCGCAGCTCTGGGCCGGCTCCGCCAGGAGATGACGCTTACGCAGGGCATCCCCGCGGACACTGCCCGGGAGATCGCGAAGGCCGTGAAGGCCCAGGGGTTGAAGAAGGTTCAGGTCTCGATCCAGGGCGATCAGCTCCGGGTATCCAGCCCGTCTCGTGACGCGCTCCAGGAGGTCATCGCCTTCCTCAAAGGCGAGGACTACGGCGTCGAGCTGCAGTTCGGCAACTACCGGTAGGAGCGGACCCGTGGCCGAGGATCCGGTTATCTCGGACCTGGCCCGGCTACTGGCGGCGCGGCGAGTCGTCGCGCTCACGGGCGCCGGGTGCAGCACGGAGTCGGGGATCCCCGACTACCGCGGTGCCGGCGCCCGGCCGACCTCGCCGGATACCGCAACGATCAGGTCCATATCCGACGCTCGATGCATGTCCCGCCGAATCGCGAAGCGGTGCGCGATCTCATGCTCGCCTTGTTCGAGCTGC
>CAYXJH010000462.1:0-2816 GCA_964465415.1 uncultured Gemmatimonadaceae bacterium | reverse complement strand
AGGGACTTCGTCGCCGTGGCGTAGCTATGGCCGCGCAGCCAACGTCGTCTGCCCGCTCATCCGCTGCCCGTCCCGGAGCCAGTGGATGGTGACCGTGTCGCCCGGCCGGCGGGCGTTGAGCGCATCGGTCAGCCCGTAGAGGTCGTCGACCTCCATGTCGTCGAGGCCGATGATGACATCGCCGCCCTGGAGCCCCGCCAGCTCGGCCGGTGAC
The DNA here is from genome assembly GCA_964465415.1 of uncultured Gemmatimonadaceae bacterium. Taxonomy (GTDB): domain Bacteria; phylum Gemmatimonadota; class Gemmatimonadetes; order Longimicrobiales; family RSA9; genus SLCC01. The sequence continues at coordinate 2,602 of CAYXJH010000462.1, read as the reverse complement.
TCCCCGCGCACGCCGCCGAGCAGCACGCCGCGGTCGGCGCCGCCGAAATCGGGGATGGTGCCCAGGTACGCGCCGTAGCCCGATGCTGCATCATCGTCCCCGGCCGCCGCTGGCGCCCGGCCCGCGCCGGTGATGACCTCCATCCGGTCGCGACGGCCCACGTCCCGGGCGATCCCCGCCACCACGTCCGCGATGGTGACGATCCCGTCCACGTCGATCTTGTGCCATTCGTCCGACGGACGGTGGTAGTCGGCATGGGTGTTCGTGAAGAAATGCAGGACCGGGATGTCGTGCATGTAAAACGCCGTGTGGTCGCTCGCCCCGTACCCGTCGGCGACGTAGCTGGCCTGGATCCCGGCCCGCCCCAGCCGCTCGTTCAGGATCGATTCCCACTCCGCCGCCGTCCCGGTGCCGGAGACGATGAGACCGTTCTCCGCCAGGCGGCCGACCATGTCCATGTTGATCATGGCGACGACGTTCTCGATGGGAACGGTGGGGTTCCGCGTCCAATGCATCGCGCCCAGCAGACCGAGCTCCTCGCCGCCGAACGCCATGAAGAGGATCGGCCGGGTCGGTCGCGGCCCCACCGCCAGGGTCTCGGCCACCCTGAGCAGCGCCGCCACGCCCGACGCGTTATCGTCCGCCCCGTTGTGGATGTCGCCCGGCTGGAACGAGCCGAACTGGCCATAGCCGACGTGGTCGTAATGGGCGCCGATCACCAGGTACTCCGTCGCGCTCCGATCCGTGCCCGGCAGGATGCCCAGGACGTTACGGTCCATGCCGTCGGGCAGGTGGGGATTCAGCGCGCTGGAGAGCTCGAACGCCTGGAAGTAGGACCCGTCCCCTCCGCCCGGCGCCAGCCCCAGGCGACGGAAGCTCCAGGCGATGTACTCGGCGGCGCAGCCGGCGCCCTCGCTGCCGGCCATCCGGCCCTCCAGCGCGTCGTCCGCCAGGTATCGGCCCGTATAGTCGGCGAGATGCTCGGTCACCCGGGCCGGGTCCACCAGCGGGCACGCGGGCGCCAGCTGGAGCGGCGCCACGTCCTCGACCCAGTCGGCCAGGAACACGTTGGTCTCGCCTCGCACGCTCCCGCCCCGGTTCGACGCGAAGACCAGCGTGCCGGGGTCCACCGGGCTCCACATGGGGAACCCGTCGAACTCCGGGTGAACCGTGATCCGCTCCAGGCCGCGGCCGTCGAGTCCCACCATGAAGAGCTCGAATGACCGGCCCTGCGGGTCGTGCATGTTGCTGCTGAAGATGATCTTCTCGCCCGACGGGTGGAAGAACGGCGCGAAGTTCGCCGCGCCGTTGTCCGTGATCCGTGTCTTGTTCGAGCCGTCCGCGTCCATCACCCAGATGTCCACCAGCCCGGGCCGGATCAGACCCTCACCCAGCAGGCGCTGGTAGTCGGCGATCTCGTCCGGGTCCGTCGGGTGGTGCGCGCGATACACGATCCTCGAGCCGTCCGGACTGAAGAAGGGCCCGCCGTCGTACCCGACCTCGTGGGTCAGCCGGCGCAGGTCGCTGCCGTCCACCCGGATCGAGTAGATCTCCAGGTCTCCGTCCATGGCGGATGTGAAGACGATGGTCTCGCCGTCCGGCGACAGCGTAGCCTCAGCATCGTACGCCGACGAGCCGAACAGAAGCTCCGGTCGTCCGCCCACGGCCGGGGCAGTGTAGATGTCGTACGGGTCCAGGCCCCAGACGTAGCCCCGAGACCGGTCCGGCGGAGTGGGGCACGCCTCGGAGTCGGCGTGCGTCGAGCTGTACAGGATCCGATCGCCATCGCCCAGGAAGTAACCACACGTCGTCCGGCCGAGACCCGTGCTCACCATCCGGACGTCCTGGCCGTCCAGCGTCATGGTGAACTGCTGGTCGCACTCCGTCACCCCAGGCATCGTCGACTGGAAGATCAGCCGCGTTCCGTCCGGCGAGAAGTACGCTTCGGCGTTCTGCCCGCCGGCCGTCAGCTGCCGCACGTTCGCGAGGCGCGGCTCCGCCGGATTGTCGTCGTGGACGATGCCTCCGACCGGTACCATGGCCGGGACCTCGAGCCCTCCTGCGGTGGCACAGCCCGTAAGCAGTACCAGCGCTGCGGTTGCGATACGCGTCATTGTCGCCCTGCGTTCAGTGATCGAGTCCGTGGGGAAAGAGTCGCAGATCCGATTCGCCGGCACAACCGCTTCCCCGGCGGCCGGGGACGGGGCCCGCGGAGCCCGAGCCCGCGCCCCCCTGTCCGTGCCCGACCCTCGCGCCCGAATGCCCCATGGCCCGCCCGACTGCGAGCCGTCTCCCCGGGTGGCGTGGCAGCGTTTCCCCCTCCGCCGGCGACCCCGGACGGAACCTTCGATCCCGGCGATTCTCCCGCTTCTGCACGCGGCACAATCCTCCCGTTCCAGGGTACTCCAAACCGGACTCGCGAAAGCCGCGAAATCGTAGTAAAATCAAGGGATTCGGCCCGCCGGCCGCCCCGAGTGATCCCACAGCGAAAAGCGACAACCGATGGACACACCGGAGACCCCGGAAACGCAGACGAAGGTCGTCCCGCGCCTGATCGAGGAGGAGATGCGCGAGAGCTTCCTCGACTATTCCATGAGCGTGA
>CAYXJH010000461.1:0-2832 GCA_964465415.1 uncultured Gemmatimonadaceae bacterium | reverse complement strand
GCCCGCTTTCGACCCGGTCGACCCCGAGCCCCTTCCGGATCTCGACCTCGACCAGACTCGCGGAGGGTGAACGGCGAACTACGCCCCGGAGCAGTCCGAGGCCCCCACCGCCCCGGTTCAAAGCCCCGAATCCCACCAGATCGACGCTTCCTTCGCGCCGAACCCTCTGACACGTCTCGCTAATCACCACGCTTGACCCAGCGGTCCCACTCTACCCATCGTACCGAAAGCAGCCGAAAGGGCGGTTGGATTTCCTATCCCTGATGCCCAGACCTTTACCGGGCCATTTCTCAGCTTTCTGGCCTTTGCCCAGACGCTGCTGCCTCTGGCGATCCTCGAGTTGTACTTCCGCGCGAAAGTGCTCCTCGTGATCGACCTACCGCTTGGACCTGATGTAGAGCTCGATCCCGTCCAGCACCCGCTGCAGCCCGAAGTCGAACGACTCCTCCATCGTGCGCGGCTTGCCGTCGGAGGGGGCCGTAAGCAGCGCGGCGAACTTCGGAAATCGCGGATCGCCGATCGCGCGCCCCAGATCCGCTCCCACCGCTGCGGCCCACTCTCTCTCGGTAGAGCCGCGTGCACGGGCGCGAGCGAGTGAGATCGCCGTGTCCGACGCCCCGCGCGTGTACCCGTCAATCACGCTGAGCATCTGTCCGACGTCGACGGCGCTCAGCCCGGTTCCGGACAGCGGGTCGACGACCGCCTCCACCCAGCTCAGCCAGTTGGGCCCGTGCGGGGTTGCGACGAACGGTAGCTCCGCCAGCCATGGACGCGCACACATCATCGCCCGCTTGGCGTGCGCCCACCGCGTCACCTCGGCACGCCAGTCGCCGCGCGGCTCCGGTGGCGCCGGGGGAAGTCCCAGCCCCGCGTCCACGATGGCGTCGAGTAGCGTTTCCTTGCTCGGAAAGTACCGGTATAGCGCCATCGTCGTGAATCCGAGCCGTGCCGCGACGGCCTGCATCGTCACCGCCCCCAATTCCCCCTCGTCGGCAATCTCCATGGCCGCCTGAACGATATCGTCAGGAGACAGCCCCGGCTTCGGCCCCCGGGTCGGCCGGGTCCGGTCCTCCCACAACAGCTCGCTGCGGCGCCTGAGCTCCGGGTCGATCCGAACCGAAAGCTCCATGAGGACATCGTGGGTCAGCGGCTGCTCCCCGGCCTGAACGCCTGCCCCCTTCCCGGCCCGCTCCACGGGCGACTTCGCTGCCGGCTTGCGCGGACGCTTCATTTCACCGGATCCCTTGACAACTTTGAAACTGTGTATATCATACACCATACTTACTGTGTACGCCGTATACTAAGGCGGGTACGGCGCGGGGGAAAGGACCCTCGCTACCGTGCCCCTCAACTTTTCGGAGGAATCTCTCATGTTCAACTCGACCGCTGTCTCCGGCACGCCGCCGCCGCGCCGTCCGGGTCGCCATCTTCTTACCCGCGTTGCGCTCCCGGCCGTCGCGCTCGTGGGGCTGATCCTCTCATCACCGGCCGCCGCGGCGGCGCAGTCTCATGCCGCGCCAGCCAGGGCCTGGGAATTCCGGGCTCCCAGCGGCGCCTTCGTCCCGACGGGAGACCACAGGGACGTCGTCAAGGATGCTCACGTCAGCGCAGCGCAGGTGGCGTGGCTCGTGTCACCGCATCTGGCGCTTACCGGTACGGTTGCCTGGGCGCGCAGCCGGGACCTCATCTCGGTCGACACTCCGAAGCTCGACGTCTTCACATCCGACCTCGGGATCGAGGCCCGCTCAAGCGAACGGACCACCGCCGGTGCGACCTCGTTCAGTGCCTTCGCAGGCCTGGGCGCCGGGGTCCGGAGCTACAACCACCGCAGCCTGGACGTGGATGCCGCGCATCATCTCGCCGGCTACGGCGCTGTCGGCGGTGAGGTGGCCCGCGGACGCGTAGGTCTGCGGCTCGAAGTGCGGGACTATGTGGCCGGTTTTGAACCGCTCGTCAGTGGCGGCGAATCCGAGCTGCGCAATGACATGGCAGTCACGGTCGCGCTGCGCTTTCGCACGCACCCCAAGTCGCGGGACAGGGAGTAACGCTGCTGCCTTCGGCGAGCGCAGAACCGCTCAACGATATCGGACATCATGGTCAAATTGCGTTCGTCGGACTGGCTCGTCCCTGTCTCTCTGATCATGCTGAGCTTCGTGCCGGCCGTGGCAGGCGCTGCCCGGCTGGCACAGCTCGCCGGCGGATCCGCCATCACACCGGAGAATGCGCGGTTCTTCGCGGCGCCACTGCCGGTGGTGCTGCATATTCCCGCTTCCATCGTGTACAGCATCCTGGGAGCGTTCCAGTTCTCGCCGGGGGTGCGGCGCCGGTGGCGCGGCTGGCATCGCACGGCCGGCCGCATCCTGATCCCGTGCGCGATGGTGGTAGCAGTGTCGGGATTGTGGATGACGCTCTCCTATCCCTGGCCTGAAGGCGACGGCGAACTCCTCTACGTGCTCCGCCTCGTCTTCGGCTCGGCCATGCTGCTGTCCGTCATCCTCGGCGTGAATGCCATTCGGCGCCGGAAATTCCAGTTGCACGGGGCCTGGATGATCCGGGCGTATGCCATCGCCCTCGGCGCGGGAACGCAGGTGCTGACGCACCTGCCCTGGTTCGTGCTGGTGGATGGCAGGCCGGGCGAGCTTCCGCGGGCAATCATGATGGGCGCCGGCTGGGCCATCAACGTCGTGGTGGCGGAATGGATCATCCGAAGCCGAACGGTGAGTTCTCAAATCTCCTTCACCACCCTGGAGCGTTTCCCCATGTCACCGTCATACAGAGCGCTGATGGCCTTGTTGCTTGTACTGCCTTCCGTCGCGAGTGCGATCGTCATTC
>CAYXJH010000460.1:0-2837 GCA_964465415.1 uncultured Gemmatimonadaceae bacterium | reverse complement strand
GGCGCGGGCGTCGCTGGAAGAAGCCCGGGAACGGGTGGCCCAGACGCTCGGGGCGGAGCGCTCGGAGATCGTGTTCACGGGCGGCGGCACCGAGGCCGACAATCTCGCCGTGCTCGGCCGTTGGCGTGCCCATGGCGGCGGCGTCGCGGTCTCGGCGGTGGAGCACAGTGCGGTCTTCGAGGCGGCTGCCCAAGCGGCCCGGGAGGGCTCGGCGCTAACGGTGTTGGGCGTGACCGGGGACGGACGTGTCGACCTGGGCGCCGTGGCGGAAGCGTTGGAGGAGCCCCTCGCGATCGTGTCGGTCATGTGGGCGAACAACGAGGTGGGTACGCTCCAGCCGGTGACGGAGATCGGCGAGCTATGCCGGCGGCACGGGGTCGTGTACCACACCGATGCCGTCCAGGCGGTGGGTCACGTACCGGTGTCGGTACGGGATGTAGCGTGTGATCTCCTGTCGATCAGCGCGCACAAGTTCGGTGGCCCCCAGGGAGTGGGCGTCCTTTTCGTCCGGCGTGGAACCGCACTGGCGCCGCTGCTCCAGGGTGGCGGTCAGGAAGGCGGGCTCAGGGCGGGCACGTCGAATGTCGCGGGAGCGGTGGGGCTGGCCGCGGCCCTGGAGCGGGCGACGGTCGACATGGAGCAGGAGGCCCGCCGTCTCGCCACGCTTCGCGACCGCCTGGAAATGAGACTGCTGGAGACGGTGGCCGGCGCGCGCGTCAACGGACGGCGCGAGGCTCGCCTGCCCCACATCCTGAACATTGGGCTCGTGGGGGTCGAGGCGGACGTGCTTCTCCCCGCGCTGGACCTCGCGGGCCTGGCGCTCTCCACGGGCTCCGCCTGCCACACGGGCACGAGCGCACCAAGCCACGTCCTCGTGGCCATGGGCGCGGAGCACGATGCCGTCATCCGTATCTCGCTGGGCTGGACGACGACGGAGGCCGAGGTCGATGAGGCGAGTACGACGCTCGTGGATGTGATCGATCGGCTACGGGCGACGGCGGTGACCCCATGACCCAGGCCCCGGAGAAGGGCGCCACGGTCCTGGTGGCCATGTCTGGCGGTGTCGACAGCTCCGTCGCCGCGGCCCTGCTCGTGGAACGTGGCTACCGCGTCATCGGAGCCACCATGAAGACGTTCTGCTACGCCGAGACGCCAGCCCACGGCAAGACCTGTTGCGGCCTGGATGGGATCATGGACGCTCGGCGCGTGGCCGATCACGTGGGTATCCCTCATTTCGTGTTCGACATGGAGGAGTCCTTCGGCAACGCGGTCATTGACGACTTCGTCGCGGAGTACGTGGCCGGGCGAACGCCTAACCCCTGCGTACGGTGTAACTCCAACACCAAGATCCCGGACCTCCTTGCCAGGGGTCGATCGCTGGGGGCGGACTTCATCGCCACGGGCCACTATGCCCGCATTCGCAAGGACGACGGGCACGCTCAGCTCCTCCGCGGGATCGACGCCGACAAGGATCAGTCCTACTTCCTCTGGGACGTGCCGTCCCATGTGTTCGACGCAATGCTGTTCCCGGTCGGTGAGCTCACCAAGGCCGAGGTCAGGGAGCGGGCCAGGGAGCTGGGCCTGCCCACGGCGGAGAAGCCCGAGTCGCAGGAGATCTGCTTTGTGCCCACTGGCGACTACACCGACTTCCTGACCGACCGCCTGGGCGGGGATCATCCCGCCCTCACGCGCGGCCCCCTGGTGGACGTATCCGGTGCGGTGGTGGGCCAGCACGAGGGCTACGCCCGGTATACCGTGGGCCAGCGCAAGGGTCTGGGGGGCGGTCTCGGCCGGCGCCTCTACGTACTGGGCGTCCGACCGACGTCGAACGAGGTAGTGGTGGGGCACGCGGACAGTCTGATGCGCGATGAGGTGGTGCTGGGCGATGTCAACTGGCTCCACGATGCGCCCGCGGCGGGGGACATGGTGACTGCCCGGCTACGGCACCGCGGGGCGCTGGTTCGCGCGACGGCCGAGGAAGCGACCGAGACGCTCGTCCGGCTTCGGCTCGAGTCGCCGCAGCGGGCGATCACACCAGGGCAATCGGGGGTGCTGTATGATGGGGAGACGCTGATCGGTGGCGGCCGGATCCGTTAGGCGGTGCCGCCGGACCGGGGGCACGCCAGACACGGACCCGGACTAGCTCAGCTCGTCGGCACTCGCCAGGAGCTTTCTCAGGTCTGGCTCGGGCAGGGTGGCCACCTCCTGCTCCACCACTGCGCGGTCCGCCTCACGGGGCAGAATTCGCGCGCGCCGGACGGGGTCGGTAAGGCACTGGAACACGATGGTAGCGCGATCCGCCGAACCGAAATCGCCCGAGTTGGCATAGGCTTCCCAGAGGTGCAGATCCAGGTCCTGGATGGTTCGTGTCATGGTGCGTCAGTACTTGAGATCGGCGACGTCCGCGAACTCGCGCATGATCCGCTCCTGGTCGGGGCTCAGCGTCTCCGGTACGGTGATCTTCACCTGGACGTACTGATCCCCGCGGCGATCCCCCTTCTGGATCCCCTGCCCCGCGATCCGGAGCTTGGTCCCGGACTGGGTTCCCGGCGGAATCCGCAGCGAAACGCGCTTTCCATCCACCGTGCGCACGCGGATCCTGGAGCCCAGCGCGGCCTGCGCGATATTGACGGGGACGGTAGAGTAGACGTCCAGACCCTTGCGGTCGAAGAACCGATCCGGTTTGACCTGGAACGTGATCAGGAGGTCTCCGGCCGGTCCGCCCCCCGCGCCTCGCTCGCCCTGCCCCGTCAGCCTCAGCTTGGAGCCCGTATCGACCCCGGGCGGCACGCGCAGGCGGATCCGACGCTCCTGGCGGACCTGGCCCCGCCCCGCGC
>CAYXJH010000459.1:0-2840 GCA_964465415.1 uncultured Gemmatimonadaceae bacterium | reverse complement strand
CGGAGCCGGAGCCGCTCGATGTCCTCGTTGATGGACGCGTCCTTCTCGATGTACGTGTCGCTGGCCGCCACGTACGCCTCGGGCTGGTAGTAGTCGTAGTAGCTGATGAAGAACTCGACCGCGTTCTTGGGAAAGAAGCTCTTCAGCTCACCGTACAGCTGCGCCGCCAGCGTCTTGTTGTGGCTCATCACGAGCGTGGGCCGGCCGTAGTCGGCGATCACGCTGGCCATGGTGACCGTCTTGCCCGATCCGGTTACGCCCAGGAGCGTCTGGAACCGGTCACCCCGGCGCAGCCCCGCGGTCAACTCGGCTACCGCCTGCGGCTGGTCGCCGCGCAGCTCGAACGGAAGCTGGAGGTCGAATTGGGACATGGTTCCGTGAGTACCCCCGGTTGGGGGAAAGGTGCGTAGGAGTCGGCCTGGCGGGTCCCCGGGCTGATGAGGGGAAATATCGGCCGATCCGGCTATCGGCGAGGCACATAACTGGCATTAGCTTCGACGCCGTGGGATGGGGGTGGCGGGCACATAGCGGCAGGCGACTACCGGGAACGACGCACTCGCCGGCGGGGGGTTCCGGACGCCACCCGCCCCCTCTTCCTACCCGACCTAAGCCTCGATGTCCGACTCCGCGAAGTGCTCCCGGCGCTCCACCCCCAGCACCCCCTTCACGCCGCGGATCGACCGGACGACCTTCTTGAGGTGAGCCAGGTTCTCGACTTCCACCACGAAGCTGCCGGTCATTCCGCCCTCGACGCCGTGGACTTCGGCGGACGAGATGTTGGTGGCGGTCGACGTGATGGCCGCGGCGATGTCGCCGAGGAGGCCGCGTCGGTCGTCGCCCTCCACGATCAGACGGACGAAGAACCGATCGCCAGCCTCGGCTTTCCACTCGATCTCGACCCGGCGCTCCGGGTTCTGCGCGAGGTTGAGGACGTTGGGGCAATCCTTCCGGTGGATCGAGATGCCGCGTCCGCGGGTGATGTAGCCTATGACGTTGTCGCCGGGAACGGGCTGACAGCACTGGGAATAGCGGACCATCAGGTTCTCGAGACCCTGGATCCGGACTGCCTTGCTGGACCCCCTGACCCGCTCGACCAGTCGCTCGAATGCGTTCGACGGCTTCTCCGGCAGTGGGGCCGTGTCCGCGTCCGGGAACAGCTCGCCCAGGATCGTGGCGAGGCCGACATCGCCGCGGCCGAGTGCGGCCAGCATCTGGTCCGTCGTGTTGAGCCCGGCCGCCTCGGCTGCCCGCTCCAGGGCCTCTGCGTCCGGCTTGCCGGTCTTCCGCTTCTTGAGCTCCCGGTCCAGGATTTCCTTGCCGAGCTTGAGTGAGCTGTCGAGCTCCTCCTGCCGGATCCACTGGCGGATCTTCTGTCTGGCCCGCGCGGTCTTGACGAAGCCCAGCCAATCACGGGACGGGCGCTGGCGTTCGTCGGTCATGACCTCGACCGTGTCCCCATTCCGGAGCTCACGGCTGAGCGGGGCGATCCGGCCGTTCACCCGGGCGCCGGAGCAGCGCAGCCCCACCTCGGTGTGCACGGCGAACGCGAAGTCGATCGGCGTGGCGCCTTTGGGCAGCTGCTTCACGTCGCCCTTGGGTGTGAACACGAAGATCTCGTCCTGGAAGAGATCGATCCGGAGGAACTCCATGAACTCCTCCGGCTCCCTCGTGTCCTGCTGCCACTCCAGGACCTGGCGGAACCAGGTCAACGTCTCGTCCACCTCGTCGGCCTCGCCCGGGCGCGGCCGACCCTGCTTGTACTTCCAGTGCGCCGCGATCCCGTACTCGGCGGTGCGGTGCATCTCCCCGGTCCGGATCTGGATCTCGTAGAGGCGGCCGCCCGGCCCGAAGATCGTCGTATGCAGCGACCGGTACATGTTCGACTTGGGCGTGGCGATGTAGTCGTGGAACCGCTCCTGAAGCGGCGTCCACTGGTTGTGCAGGACGCCCAACGCATGGTAGCAGTTGCCGATGCTGTCCGTGATGACCCGGATCGCCATGAGATCGTAGATCTCATCGTAGGGACGATCCCGGTGCACCATCTTCCGGTGGATCGACCAGAGATGCTTGGGCCGGCCGTAGACCTCGCATGGGATCCCGGCCTTCCGCAGCTCCTCCTCCAGAGGCTGGCGCAGCGCTTCGACCCACTCCTCGCGCTCCGCACGTCGGTCCTTGACCTTCTTCACCAGGTCCCGATATGCCTCCGGCTCCAGATGCTTGAACGAAAGGTCCTCGAGCTCCCACTTGATCTGCGCCATTCCCAGGCGATGGGCCAGCGGCGCGTAGATCTCCCGCGTCTCCAGCGCGATCCGACGCTGCTTCTCCAGCCGCAGGTGATCCAGCGTCCGCATGTTGTGCAGCCGGTCGACCAGCTTGATCAGGATCACCCGGGCATCGCTCGCCATGGAGAGGAGCAGCTTCCGGTAGTTCTCCACCTGCTGCTCGGTGCTGGACCGGAACTCCACCTTACCGATCTTCGTCACCCCATCCACGACCGCCGCGATCTCGTCGCCGAATTCCTGGCGGACATCCTTGATCGTGCGCGTCGTATCCTCGACCGTGTCGTGGACCAACCCGGCCGCGACCGACACCGTGTCCAGGTGCAGCTCCGCGAGGATCCGCGCCACCTCGGTCGTGTGCACGATAAATGAGTCGCCGCTCGCCCGTTTCTGGCCGCGATGCGCCGCCTCGGCGAATTCGTACGCGCGCGCAATCACGTCGACGTCCAGCCGGTCGCGGAACGGCTCCACCGCCTCCCGCAGCCGCGACGGAAGCCGCCCCAGCGCCGCATCGGTCCGCGCCGCCCGTGCCTCCACGGACCCAGCAGCAGCGTCGGGCGC
>CAYXJH010000458.1:0-2846 GCA_964465415.1 uncultured Gemmatimonadaceae bacterium | reverse complement strand
CGATCGGCCTGGTGCAGCTCGCCCTGTTCGTGAACCTGGCGACGGTGCTCCTCGTCCTGGCCAGCCTCGTCACGTACATCCTGGTCTACACCCCGCTCAAGCGGCGAACCCATCACTCGACGCTGATCGGCGCCCTCCCCGGCTCCCTCCCGGCCCTCGCCGGGTGGGCCGCGGCCGGAGAGCCGCTCGGCGCCACGGCGTTCGCCATTACCGGCATCGTCTTCTTCTGGCAGATGCCCCACTTCTATGCCCTGGCCTGGGTCTTCCGCGAAGACTACGGCAACGGCGGGCTGCGCATGCTGAGCGTGATCGACCCCGCCGGACGACGGATCGGCGTCGAGAGCGTTGCCTACTCCGTCGCGCTCCTCGCCGTGAGCCTGGTCCCCGTGGCGACCGGCCTCCTCGGCGGGGTCTACGCCGCCGGCGCCACGGTCCTGGGCCTGGCCATGATCGTGCTCAGCCTCCGGCTCTGGACCGTCCGGGACGACCAGCGTGCCTGGCAGCTCTTCTTCGGCTCCATCACCTACCTCCCCGCCGTCCTCGTGCTCATGCTCTTCGACCGGTTCATGTTGTAGCCCGGCGGGCGAAGGCGGGGGGTGGCGCGCGGAGGGTCGGCGAGCGCGCGCAGCGTCAGGCTGTCGCGCGGAGCACAGGATGTCGCCATTGTCGCGCACGCCGTCGCCTGGAGCGCAGGCCAGCGCGGCGGGATCTCACCTCTCGTTCCCCACCAGGAGCGAGGTGACAGTTTCCGGCCCTATTGCAGGTCAACCCGCCGCCACCATGGCGCCGCCAACGCGACATGCAGCTTGCCGTCTCATGTGGCGGGAAATGTCGATCTCGTGCTAAAGAGGTCGACGAGTGCGTAGTTGCCGACCCAAGGCGTCCCGCGTCCCCCGTGCGCTGCTTCGGCGACCCGCATCCCCACCCCCACCCGCGTCCCACCATCTGAGCCCCCACCCGCGTCCCACACCCAACCCCCACCTCACCCGAAGTCCTCCGCACTCCCCCATTGCTCCCTTTCCTCCCCCGTGCTACCCATTCCCCCCCGAAGCCCCGGGACCCTGGAGGAGTCGACCATGAGAGAGGCCGTGGACCGGCTGTGGCCGGAGCTGGACTGGATAGAGGATGGCGGGCTGCGGGACCAGGTGGCGCGGACGTGGGTCCGGGCGCTGGAGCTAAGTCCGCTGGAGCCGGAGGACCTGGAGCGGATCCCGTTCACGCTGCTGGTGAAGGATTGCCCGGCGACGTTCATGGAGCACAAGCGCTGCGTGGTCCACATCGCGCGGCGCGGTGCCGAAGCGATGTCGGAGTTCATGGGCAGCTCGCTGGCGATCGACATGGACGTGGTGGTGGCGGGGGCGATCCTGGCGGACGTGGGCAAGCTGCTGGAATACGAGAAGGTGGACGGCGAGACGCGGCAGAGCGCGCGGGGCAAGGCGCTCCGCCACCCGTTCACGGGCGTCGCGCTGGCGATGGAGGCGGGCGTGCCGGACGCGGTCTGCCACATCATCGCGGCGCATGCCGGCGAGGGTGACCTGGTGCAGCGGAGCACGGAGGCGATCATCGTCCATCACGCCGATTTCATGGCGTACCTCCCGTTCAGGAACCTGTAGGGGATTGCAGGTAGGGTAAATCCGGTTTCGGTCGGGCGCCCGATTCAAGGGATTCCCCACAGATTTCCGACCCGTCGGTGCATACCTTCGCGGAGGCGAAGGATCTGATACCGGCGGGCCGAACGGAGGGCATATGGGCGCGACGATGGTGGAGAAGGTCGCCCGGGCTCACATGGTGGCCGGGCCGTCCCGACCGCTCCGTCCCGGGGACATGGTATCGCTCCGTCCCCGTCATGTCCTGACGCACGACAACACGTCGGCCGTCATCTCCAAGCTGCGGGCGATCGGGGCGGCGCGGATCCACAATCCCCGGCAGCCGGTGATCGTGCTGGATCACGACATCCAGAACCGGGCACCGGACAACGTGGAGAAGTACAAGCGCATCCGGGCATTCTGCCGGGAGCACGGTCTGGACTTCCATCCCGCGGGCACGGGGATCGGCCACCAGATCGTGGTGGAGCGCGGGTACGCCCTGCCCGGCACGTTGATCGTGGCGTCCGACTCCCACGCCAACACGTACGGCGCGGTGGGCGCCATCGGCACGCCGGTGGTGCGGACCGACGCGGCGGCGATCTGGGCGGTGGGCGAGTTCTGGTGGCAGATCCCGCGCACCGTGCAGGTGTGGCTCGAGGGCGCGCTGCGGCCCGGCGTGGGCGGCAAGGACCTGATCCTGACGCTCTGCGCGCTGTACGACGAGGGAGAAGTCCTGAACGCGGCGGTGGAGTTCGCGGGTCCCGGCGTCGCCTCGCTGGACATGGCGGCGAGGATGAGCGTGGCGAACATGACCACGGAGTGGGGCGCGCTGACGGGCTGGTTCCCGGTGGACCAGCGCACGCTGGCCTACCTGCGTGAGCGGAAGGTGCGGCTCGAGGCCGCGGGCCACGACCGGATCACCGAAGCCCAGCTCTTCGCGTGGGCCGCCTCCCCGCCGCGGCCCGACCGGGACGCCGTGTACGCGGCGCGGATCACAGTCGACCTGGCGGCGGTGAGCCCCTTCCTGGCCGGTCCGGACACGGTGCACCGGGGCCGGACGGTCGCGGCCGCGGAAGCGGACGGGATCGCGATCCAGAAGGCGTACCTCCTATCGTGCGTCAACGGCCGGCTCGAAGATCTGGAGGAAGCGGCGGCGGTGGTGGGGGGCCGTCGCGTAGCGCCGGGCGTCGCATTCTACGTGGCTGCCGCCAGCCGCGAGGTCCAGGAGCGAGCGGAAGCCAGCGGCGCCTGGGCGGACCT
>CAYXJH010000457.1:0-2847 GCA_964465415.1 uncultured Gemmatimonadaceae bacterium | reverse complement strand
GCCACCGGCCGCGCCGGCGCCGGACCGTCCCACGAGCAAGGCAGACGCGAAGACGGCCGCCACGAGCAGTTCGCCCCCCAGCCCGGCGGCCGGATTCGGCAGGCGGGTCAGGCCCAACGGGTCGCTACCCGCAGCCATAGCTTCATATCTCGTCCTGGCGGATTGTGATGTCCCCGAGCACGGCTTCGGCTGACGCGGGGATCGACCATGACCATCCCGGCGACGTCGCGCGGAAACCGCTGGGCGAACGCCCCGCCCAGTGGTCCGCCGGCGTCAGAGCTCTCGGAGAGGGGTGCGTCCTCACGCCTGGAAAACAATCGGTCGAAACCGGGTTCTCGTTGAGAAACTATGGCGTTCCCGGCGGCCTGGCCAAGGGGTTTGTCCATGGCAGGCGACCCGGCGGTTATTGGGCAGAAGGGCTCGCGTGCAGCTCGCGGCCACATCGCCATCCCCGGATGAACCCCGTCGGAGCACCGGATCCGGCTCCTTGGCTGCTTTGTACTTCCACTGGCAAGACCCCCTTCCCCAGCCTCTCCTTGCGCCCGAGCTTCTCCGGTTATATGGTTACCTACATGAGTAATGAACCGAAGAAGAGGCGCGGCTCCATTACGAGGGGGCGAACGCGATGACGGGATTCGCCGATGACGTCCCGATCTACCGGCAGATCGCTGAGCGGATCAAGAGCGATATCCTGCGCGGCACGCTGGGGCCCGACGAACAGATCATGTCGACGAACCAGTTCGCGGAGTTCTACCGCATCAATCCCGCCACGGCCGCCAAGGCGTTCCAGCAGCTCGTGGACGAGGGCGTCATCTACAAGCGACGTGGGATCGGGATGTTCGTTGAGCCCGGCGCCAGGACGCGGCTCCGCGAGGAGTCCCGCCGCGGGTTCTTCTCGGAGGTCGTGGAGCCGATGGTCCACCAGGCGAAGGCGATCGGCATCCCAGTCCAGGAAATCCTCGACAGAATCCATGAAATGGCCAGGGAGGAAAACGAATCATGACGAGTATCGAAGCGCGGGACCTCACGCTCCGGTACGGAGACGTGACCGCCGTCGACCGGCTCTCGGTGCGACTGGAGGGGGGGAGGATCTACGGGCTCCTGGGCAGGAACGGGTCCGGGAAGACGAGCCTCCTCACAGTCCTAGCGGGGTTTCGGAAGGCGTCGGCGGGGGAGGCCCTTGTGGACGGCGAACCGGTGTTCGAGAACCGCTCGGTGACTCGGCGCGTCTGCCTTATCCGCGAGACGGGCGACTCCGTCGACGAAGACTGGCCCGCCAACCGGGTCCGGAACGCGCTCAGCTTCGCGGCCACGGTGCGGCCCCACTGGGATAGGGAGTATGCGGCCAGGCTCGCGGAACGCTTCCAGCTTCCCCTCGAGAAGCGTCTGGGAGCGCTGTCGCGCGGTCAGCGTTCAGCGTTCGCCTGCGTCCTGGGCCTGGCGTCGAGGGCGCCTGTCACCCTTCTGGACGAGTGCTACCTCGGGCTGGACGCCCCCTCCCGGTACGCCTTCTACGACGAGCTTCTGCGGGACTTCATGGAGCACCCGCGAACCATCGTCATCTCCACCCATCTGATCGAGGAGGTAGGCCGCCTGTTCGAAGAGGTCGTCATCATCCACGAGGGACGACTCGTCGTGCACGAGGCCGCCGAGGAGCTCCGCTCGCGGGGCACCTCGGTGATCGGGCCGGCCGAGGCGGTCGACCGCATCACCGCCGGTCTCGCCGTCACCGGCGAAAAGCGGCTGGGCCCCACGAAATCCGCTCTCGTCTTCGGGGACATGGATCGTTCGCGCAGTGCGGCGGCGATCGAGGCCGGCCTCGAGCTCGGCCCCGTGGCGCTCCAGGATCTCTTTGTTCACCTCACCGAGTCTCCAGGAGGACCGAAATGAGCTCGACCGTTCATCCCCCAAGCTCGACGATCACCCGACAGCGGGTGGCGATCGAGGTGGCCTGGATGCCGGCGGCCTGGGCGCTCTTCGCCGCCGCCACCGTCCTGATCACCGCTGTGTTCGCCGTCTTCGGCACGGTGGGAGGAAGCGCATGGGAGTCGGCGGCCCAGCTTCCCCGCTGGTACATCGCCGCGGTCGGCGCCTATTTCACCGGCGTCCACCTGCCGCTGTACATCGCGCACGGGTTCTCCCGAAGGGAATTCATGGGCCAGATCCCGGTCTACTTGGTGATCGCCGTGACCGCGCTCTCCCTCCTGATGACGCTGGGCTACCCCCTCGAGGGCGTCGTGTACGGGATGCTGGGCTGGCCGCAGTCGCTCTCGCACGGGCACCTGTTCACCTCGCCCACGGAGCTCCACCTGGTCTTCGCCGAGTTCTGGCTGGTGCACATGGTGTGGTTTTCGGCTGGCGCCCTCGTGGGGGCGGCCTTCTATCGGTCCGGCTGGCTCGGGATCTTCTCGCTCCCGGTCGGATTCGGGCTGGTTGGGGCGAGCGAAGCCACGATGAGGGCCGACGCCGTTCAGCCCATCCCGGCCGCGCTCCCCTGGACCGAAGGCCTGCCGTTGGTGCATGCGGCCTCCGTGAGCCTCGCCCTCGCCTTCGTGCCGCTCGCGCTGACCTGGCTCTTGATCCGCGACATGCCCCTTCGAAACAAGAAGGGCTGATGTGTGCACGCACCGAGATCGCGCACGGAGCCGTCCCAGAGCCGGGCGGCTCCGGATGATGAAGGAGGTTTGACCGATGTTCGAGATCCTGAGACGAGCCCTCTTCCTGTCCGTCCTGGCGTGGTCGGTTCCCGCCGGGGCTGCGGCGGGCGCGCTGACGTTCCTGGGCGCCAGCCGGTGGAGCACCTCTACGGAAGCGCTGGCGTTGGCCGCCGCCCTCGCCCTGGTCGCG
>CAYXJH010000456.1:0-2850 GCA_964465415.1 uncultured Gemmatimonadaceae bacterium | reverse complement strand
CGCGGACCGCCAGCTCCTTGTGGCGGGCCGCGCCCCGGGCCAGCAGCAGGTTGGCCACGTTGGCGCAGGCGATCAACAGAACGAATCCCACGGCGCCCAGCAGCACCAGCAGCGCGGGCCTGACGTCGCCGACGATGGTGTCTCGCAGCGGCTCCGCCCAGAAGCCGATACCCGCCTGCTCCGCGGGGTACTCTTCCGCCAGTACCCGGCTCACCGCCGCCAGCTCGGCGTTCGCCTGGGCGAAGGACGCGTTTGGCGCGACCCGGCCCACGGTGCGGAGCCAGTACAGGCCACGAGCGTCGAAGAACGCGGCATCCGCCTCGGTCCGGATGAGCGGATTCCAGAACTCCGCCCCGTCGGGGTAGGCGAAGCCGCGCGGCATCACCCCCACGACCTCCATGGTCCCGGCGCCGATCTGGATCCGCCTGCCCAGGATGGAGCGGTCCGCGCCGAACTGCCTCGTCCACAAGCCATGAGACAGCACGACCAGGTCGGTCTCTCCCGCATCCAGCTCCCGCGGGCCGAACGTCCTCCCCAGGACGGGCTCGACGCCCAACACGCCGAAGAAATCGGCGGTCACCGAGGCGCCGGACGCGCGCTCCGCCTCTTCGCCCTCGGAGAACGCCGTGGCGGTATTCGAGTAGCCGGCCAGCCCGACCAACGTGCTCGCTTGCTCGCGGACATCCGCGAACGATGGATACGAGAAGATGTCCCGATCCAATCCCTCCTGCTCGTTCGTCACCCATACCACCGCCAGGCGGTCCCCGTCAGGATACGGCAACGGGCGGAGCAGGACCCCGTGGACCGCGCTGAAGATGGCCGTGTTGGCGCCGACCCCCAGCGCCAGCGTCAACACCGCCGCGACCGTGAACGAGGGGGTGCGCAGGAGCGAGCGGACACCCAGGCGGATGTCCCTGAAGAATGTTTCCATGTCGATGCGCCGAAACGAGGAGTGAGCGGGCTATCGCGTGTACAGGGAAGAACCGAGCCAGGCGGACGCGTTCACGTAACCCGTTACGGGACCGCCACCTGGAGTGCACCATCCGCATGCGGCCCGGTGGGAGGGGTGTCCGGGTGCGGAATCGCGCGTGTCGTATCCGGACAGTCCGCGGGTCCTGCGAGAAGCGCCGTCGCCTCTTGTTAGACCAGCCCCGCACTTGGGCATTGATCGGCCAGGATGCACGCGTCGCAAAGCGGTCTCAAAGCCTTGCAGACGGCGCGGCCATGGTAGATGAGGAGGTGGGGCAGATCGGTCCACTGGTCCTGCGGCACGAGGGCGATGAGGTCCTGCTCGATCTTCTCGGGCGCCGTGTGCGTGGTGAGGCCGAGCCGGCCGGAGAGACGTCGCACGTGGGTGTCGACGACCACGCCCTCGTCGGTATCGAAGGCGTTGCCCAGGACGACGTTAGCGGTCTTCCTGCCGACGCCCGGCAGGGCGACCAGCTCCTTCATGGTCTCCGGCACATACCCGCCATGCTCCTCCACGACGGCGTGGGCCATGCCCAGAAGGCTGCGGGTCTTCTGACGGAAGAAGCCGGTAGACCGGATGATCTCCTCCACGTCCCCGGTCCGGGCCCCGGCCAGGTCCTCGGGCGTCGGATAGCGGGCGAAGAGCTCGGGCGTGACCATGTTGACGCGTGCGTCGGTGCACTGGGCCGACAGGATGGTGGCGACCAGGAGCTCGTAGGGGCTACGGTGGTCCAGGGAGGTTGTGGCGTCCGGGTACTCGGCATGGAGGCGCTCGAGGATTACGAGGACCCGTTCCTTCCGCTCGGCCCTCCGCTCCCCGATGAACCGGCGACCCGCCGGCGTCCGTTTCGTCCTGCGTTCGCCGCCGCTCATCGGAGCCCGAAATGAGATTCCACGCGTTCCAGCTCCCAGGTGTTGATGATGTCGTCGGCCTCGAGCCAGCCCTTCCTGGCCACGGCCAGGCCGAACATGACGGCGCCCAGCCCGGCGGTCGAGTGGGCATCGGGGTCGATGGCGCAGGCGACGCCCCGTGCCTTCGCGCCGGGCCAGTGTCGCCAATCCAGCTCCATGCGATGGGGATCACCGTTGATCTCGATGGCCACGCCGCACTCGGCGGCCGCGTCGATGACCGCGTCCAGGTCCAGTGCGTACGGCTCCCGCTCCAGCAAACGGCGGCCGGTGGGATGGCCCAGGATGTCCAGACGAGGGTTGCGTACGGCGGCGGTGATCCGGGCCGTCATCGCGTCCCGCCCCATACGGAAACCGGAGTGGACCGAGCCCACCACGTACTCGAACGACGCCAGCGTGTCGTCGTCGTAGTCGAGGCGCCCGTCGCGCAGGATGTCGGCCTCGATGCCCTTGATGAGCCGGAGCTCATGGCCATGGTCGGCGTTCCACCGGTCGATCTCGTCGTGCTGGATCCGGACCGCGTCGAGGGTAAGGCCACCGGCGTAGCTGGCCGACACCGAATGGTCGGCGATGCCCAGATAGCGCCACCCACGGACCCGGGCGGCTGCCGCCATCTCCGGGACCGTGGCCGTGCCGTCCGAATAGGTCGTGTGGCAGTGGAAGGTGCCACGCAGGTCTTCATAGTCCACCAGGCGCGGGAGGGCGCCCGCCTCCGCCGCGGTCAGCTCACCCTTCCCCTCCCTCAGCTCCGGCGGGATCCAGTCCAGCTCCAGCGCGCCGTAGAGCGCTTCCTCCGTTTCGACTACGACCGGCGAGTTTCCCCGCCACAACCCGTCGGCGTCCAGTCGAAGTCCACGATCGGCGGCCCGTTGGGCCAGACCCCGGAGGTGGTTCGCGCTCCCCGTCTCGGCCACCAGCGCCACGCCGGTCGCGGCGGGTGGGACACACCGGACTCGGACGGCCGCCCCATCG
>CAYXJH010000455.1:0-2858 GCA_964465415.1 uncultured Gemmatimonadaceae bacterium | reverse complement strand
GGGGGCACCACACAAGTAAGGCTGCGACCCCGGCTGGTGAGACCGGCCCGGCCAAATTGCCACAGTAATTTTGCCACACGATTGAAAAAATTCCAACCAGTGCAGTGCAGAGGCGACCGTCACCAGATCGACGGGGCACGCCGCCGTGCGCTCGCAGGCGCGTCCTGCTGCTCGAGCGTATCGAGGAGGCGAATCGTATCCTGTCCGAGCTGCTCACGCGACGCCAGGACGAACTCCACACCGTTCGGGAGGAAGAACCCGGCGGCGAGGTGCGCGAATACGATCGCACCGAACAGGGTGATCGCGAGCCCCAGCGCCGCCAGCCGAATGAACAGACCCGCGATCAGCGCGAGGCCGCCCGAGAACTCTAGAAGGGCGACTAGCGGAGCCACCAATCCGGCCATGGGGATGCCCATGCCCTCGAAGGCCCGGTCACACCGCCGAACCCGTAGACCACGAGCTGTTTGTGTGGTCATACACTTGGTGTCACAGCACCCTTAGAGCGAAAAAAGACCCGGGACCCACGCCTCCGGAATCTGATCGAGGCACTCGGTGCCGGCAGGGACCTGGGTCCGCCGCCTGCCCGGCTAGGACCGAGGCCGACCCGGCCCGAGCCCCCAGCTCAGGAAGCCGCGATTCGATCACGCCCTGACCTCGCCGACCTTGGAAGAGTCATCTTGGGCTCCAAACGCACCTTGACTCTATATCATGGTACAGGGTTTACCTTTGAACATCGATCGAACGGAGGAGGACATTGAAGACCGGTGAGTTGGCGGAAAAGGCGGGCGTGAACGTGCAGACGGTGCGGTACTACGAGCGGCGGAACCTGCTCCCGGGGCCGGAGCGCACGGAGAGCGGCTACCGCAGCTATGACGAGCGGGATCTGCTCCGACTGCGTTTCATCCTGCGAGCCAAGAACCTGGGCTTCACGCTCTCGGAGGTGAAGGAGCTTCTGGACCTCCGTGCGGATCCGGATCGCACGGTTGCAGACGTGCGGCAACGGGCGCTGGACAAGATCGCGGACACGGAGGCGAAGATCCGGGACCTGGAAGGGATCCGTTCCGCACTCCGTCGCCTGGTGGACGCGTGCGACGCCCACGATTCGATCGAACAGTGCGCTCTGATGCACGCTATCGGGGCGGAAGAGGACTTCTGATTGGAGAACGAATCATGACGATGAGCGTGAAGGGACTGGCGATGGCGGTGAGTCTGACGGCGGCGGGGCTGATGGTGGCGAGCCCGGCGGCGGCGCACTGCGACAGCATGGACGGCCCGGTAGTGAAGGCGGCGCAGATAGCGCTGTCGACGGGCGCGGTGGAGCAGGTACTGATGTGGGTCCGTCCCCGGGACGAAGCGGAGATCCGCGACGCGTTCGACCGGACGCTGGAGGTCCGGTCACTGGGCGGGACCGCCCGGGAGATGGCGGACCGTTGGTTCTTCGAGACGCTGGTCCGGGTCCACCGGGAGGGCGAGGGCGCGCCGTACACCGGCCTGAAGCCGGCGGGCTACGAGGTCCCGGCGGGGATCGCCATGGCGGACCGGGCACTGGAGGAGGGCTCGGCGGACGAAGTGGCCACGCGGATCGCGGCGCACCTGGAGCAGGCCATCCGGGATCGTTTCGAAGAGGCGCACGCGCTGCGGACGCATGACCGAGCCGACGTGGAGGCGGGCCGTCGCTACGTTCACGCGTACGTGGAGTACATCCACCTGGTGGAAGAGGTCGTGGCGCTGCTGCACGGCGGCGCCCACGCGCACTGAGGGAGGAGCAGCAATGAAGACGACGGAGCGAGGGCGTCGTCCACGGACCGCGGAGTAACCGTCCGTGCAACAAAATGATCTATTCGGACCCCGGTTCCAGCCGAGTCTTCGCCACTTCCCGGCGTCTGGCTCAGGGGGCACGCCGCGTGGCTCTGGGGGTGAGGGCGACGGGGCGTCCCCCGCTCTCCCGGAGGGAAGCCGTCCCGTCGGGAGCGTGCCCGACGGGACGGCATGATCCCGCAGGTCGTGCGCGCTACCCGTCGTGGCTCGCCACGAGGCGCACGTCCGCATAGGCCGCGTACCCGCGAAGCATGATGTACCACGATCCTGGGGCCGGGGTCGCGACGGTGCAGGTTTCCTCGTTACCGGGGCGGAACGGGCGGCAGTCGTAGGCGAACTCCTGGGGGAGCGCGCCACGGCGGATGTAGAGGTCCACATCCCCGGTGCCGCCGGACGTGGCTATCGTCAGCTGGGTAGCGCCCGTCGGCACCTCGATGACGTAGTACCGGATGCTCCCCGCCTCGCCGCCGATCCCAGTAACCGCGACCCCGTTCGTCAGCTCCTCGATCTGGGCGATCACGACGGTGAACTCGCGCGAGTGCGTCGCGGCCGCCTGGTCCGTCACCCGGACGGTGAAGGTGGAGCTGCCCTCCAACATCGGAGTGCCGGAGATCACCCCGCCCGACGACAGAGTCAGACCGTCAGGGAGCGCCCCGTCGATCACGTTCCAGGTGTACGCGCCGGTCCCGCCTGTGGCCTGGAGTTGCGCCGTGTAGGGCTCCCCCACGTCTCCGGGGGGGAGGCTCCCGGTCTGGATGGTGGGCGCCCGCTCCACCGTGAGGGAGAGGGAGCCGGTCGCGACCCTGCCAGCGCCGTCGGTTACCTGCGCGGTGAAGGTGAACTCCCCCCCGTCCGCCGGAGTCCCCGTGAGAGCGCCGCTCGTCGTCAAGGCCATACCCGTGGGCAACGCCCCGTTCTCGAGGGTCCAGGTGTAGACGCCGTCGCCGCCGGTGGCCACGAGCTGCGCGGCGTACGGCCGCCCTTGCGTGGCCGCGGGCAGGGTGCTGGCCGCGACGGCGAGGGGAGCCCGAACGACGATG
>CAYXJH010000454.1:0-2863 GCA_964465415.1 uncultured Gemmatimonadaceae bacterium | reverse complement strand
GTCGTGGGTGCCCTCGTAGGTGTAGACGGACTCGAGGTTGGCCATGTGGCGCATGGCGGAGTACTCGACCAGGATGCCGTTGGCGCCCAGGAGGCGGCGCGCCTCGCGGGCGGCCTCACAGGCCATGTCCACGCAGGCGCGCTTGGCCAGGGAGACCTGCTGGGGGCGCATGGTGCCCTTGTCCTTGAGTCGGCCGAGCTGGAGGACCAGGAGCTGGTTCTGGGTGATGTCGGTCAGCATCTGGGCCAGCCGGCCCTGCTGGATCTGGGTCGCGGCGATGGGCTTGTCGCCGAACTGGACGCGCTCCTTCGAGTAGCGGAGCGCCTCGTCGTAGCAGGCCATGGCCGCGCCGACGGCGCCCCATGCGATGCCGTAGCGGGCCTGGGTCAGGCACATGAGTGGACTCTTGAGGCCGCCGGACTCCGGCAGCAGCGCGTCGGGACCGACGCGGACGTCGTCCAGCGCCAGCTCGCTCGTATCGGAGGCCAGCAAGCTCAGCTTGCCCTTCTGGTCGCGGGCCGTGAAGCCCGGCGCGTCGGTGGGCACGATGAAGCCGCGGATCGACGAGACGTCGTCGATATCACCGGTCTTCGCCCAGACGATGGCGATGTCGGCCATGGACCCGCTGGTGATCCACATTTTCGACCCGTTCAGCACCCAGTCGTCACCGTCCTGCCGGGCCGTGGTCAACATCCCGCCCGGGTTCGAGCCGTAATCGGGCTCCGTCAGGCCGAAGCAGCCCAGGATATCGCCCGCCGCCATGCCGGGCAGATACTTCTCTCGCTGCTCCTCGGTGCCGAACTGGTAGATCGGGTACATGCAGAGCGCGCCCTGCACCGATGCGAAGCTCCGGATCCCCGAGTCGCCCCGCTCCAGCTCCTGCATGATCAGCCCGTAGGCGACGTTGTTCAGCTCGGCGCACCCGTACTTCTCCGGCAGGTTCGCCCCGTAGATGCCCAGCTCGGCCATCTCCGGGATCAGCTGCTTCGGGAAACGTTTCTCTATGTACGCCTCTTCGATGATCGGCATGAGCGAGCTATCGACCCAGTCCCGCACGGTGTCCCGCACCATGCGCTCCTCCTCGGACAGGAGGGAGTCGATCTCGAAGTAGTCCACGCCCTGAAATTTGGCCATCGGTCAGCGGGTCGGTTCGGGAAACGGTTCGTGCCGGAAAGGATACGTGGAGAGGCGGCGGTTGGCGAGACATCGACATCGACTTCGACTTCGACTTCGAACTGCGAAGGGGGCCCGCACGCGCAGCGTGCGCATGGCGAGCGAGCGCGAGCCTCGCCTGCCCCTCCACCGCATCTCCGCCTTTCGAAGTCGAAGTCGAAGTCGAAGTCGAAGTCGCCGTCACCGCAGCTGACCGATCACCGCCCTCGCGAACTCGTCCGTGCCGGCGGTCCCGCCGAGGTCACGGGTGAGGGCGTCGCATTCCCGCAGGCATGTGTGGATCGCACGGCGAATGCGGTCGGCCACATCCTTCTGGCCGATGTGGTCGAGGAGCATGCACGCGGCCAGGAACTGGGCGATGGGGTTGGCGATGTTCTGGCCGGCGATGTCGGGGGCGGAGCCGTGGACGGGCTCGAACATGGCGGTCCGCTCGCCGATGTTGCCGCCGGGCGCCATGCCCAGGCCGCCGACGAGGCCGGCCATCAGGTCGCTCACGATGTCACCGAACATGTTCTCCATGACCAGGACATCGAACCGGTGGGGGTTCATGACCAGGTGCATGGCGCAGGCATCGATGATCATGTCCTCGAAGTCGACGCGACCTTCGTACTCGTTCGCCACCTCGTGGCCCACTTCGAGGAACAGGCCCTGGGTATACTTCAGGATGTTGGCCTTGTGGGCGAACGTAACCTTCTTTCGGTCGTTGGCCACGGCGTAGTCGAACGCGTAGCGGACGATCCGCTCGGCACCGAACCGGGTCACGATCATGACGGACTCGGCCGCCGCCCGGGGATCGCCCTGGATGCCGATATAGTGCTCGACACCGACGTACAACCCTTCGGTGTTCTCCCGGATCATCACCAGGTCGATGTCCTCGTAGCGGCCGCCCGGCTGCAGCGTGATCGTGGGCCGGACGTTGGCGTACAGGTCGAACTCCTTGCGCAACGCCACGTTGATCGACCGGAACCCGGAGCCGACGGGTGTGGTCAACGGACCCTTGAGGATCAGGCCGGTCCGTTCCACCGACTCGATCGTCTCGGGTGGAAGCGGATTGGAGACCTCGTGGACCGCGGCCATGCCGGCCAGCTGGTGGTCGTATTCCAGGTCCGCGCCCGCCGCCTCCAGGAGATCGAGGGTGGCGCTCACTACGTTGGGTCCGATCCCGTCGCCCGGAATGAGGGTGACGGTAGTGCTCATGGCTTCACCGGACGTAATCCTCGTTGTAGCGGAACTCGGTATGCGCCTCGCCCCAGTCGGTGAGCGCCTCCAGCCGACGGGGGTTCTGCTGACCATCCTGGAGCGCATGGCCCAGGATGTTGAGCGTGCGGCGCCAGCGTACCTCGTTGAGCGCGTCGCGCCGAAGCATCGCCCGCGCCACCTCCGAGCCATCGGGCAGCTCGGTGATCACCCGTACCGCGGCGACGGCGGGGAAGTCCTCGAAGACCAGTCGCGTGGACGGGGTCATCAGGTACACGAACGGCCCGACACGCGCCCAGAGCGAGCCACCGCGGTCGAGCTGCTGGTACGGCTGGCTGACCCGGACCTCGACCACGTTACCGCTCAGCTCGACGCCGAGCAGCCCACCGTGCGTGGCGTAGTACGGCGCCACCTCGTGGGCCTCGGGCAAGGCCGGGCTATCGGCGGCGAGGTGCTCCCGTGCCTGGTCGCACCCGCCCAGCGCCAGGGCGCC
>CAYXJH010000453.1:0-2866 GCA_964465415.1 uncultured Gemmatimonadaceae bacterium | reverse complement strand
CGCGTCTCGCGTCTCGCGTCTCGCGTCTCGCGTCTCGCGTCTCGCGTCTCGCGTTACCCCCCGGCGTGTTCCACGATCCGGGTGGCGGCGTCACGGACGAGGTCGGCGAAGTCGGCGGGCTCCAGGACCCGGGCCTCGGGGCCGTACTGGAGGACGTGGCGGACGAGCCATGCGGGGTCGGCGACGCGGTGACGGACGATGACGGTACCGTCGTCCATGGGCTGGCCCTCGCCGCGCTCGATCAGCCATGGGGCAGCGCGGCCGCCGTATTGGACGGTGACCTCGACCTCGTCGTCGGCGCGGTAGACGCGCCCACCGTGCAGGTGGTCGGCGGGGTCGAAGTCGTCGGGCGGGTCGAATTGGTGGGAGCCGAGGCTGGCGTCGAGGATGCGGTCGATGCGGAAGGCGCGGACCGCGCCCCGCTCCGGGCAGTGGCCGACGACGTACCAGCTGCCTTCCGCGCAGGCGACTGCGTAGGGGTCCACGGCGCGATCCTCGGGGCCTGCCGCATCGGGCTTCAGGTAGCTGAAGTGGCAGCGTAGGCGCTGGCGTGCGGCATCGATGACGAGGGCCCGGATGGCATCGGCGGCGGCGCGGTCGCCATCGGCGATGACGCGCTGGGTGAGCGGCTCGGGGAGCGACCATGCGAGGCGCTCCAGGAGAGCCCGCATCTCGGCGAGGAGCTCGGGCTTCTCGCGCTCGGCGGCGAGGATCCGCAGGCCCAGGTCGAGCGCGGCGGCCTCGCCCAGGTTCAGGCGAGCGGGGCGACGGAGCTGTCCCGAGGTCCAGACGCGGACCCGGTCCGGGTCCAGGCCGACCAGGATGTCGTCGCCGGAGCCGGCCGTATGGTAGAACTCCCGGCCGGTGACCTCGGCGAGGTCGCGATCGAGCTGGCGGCGGGAGACCGACAGCGCGGCCGCGAGCTCGTCGTACCCGATCCCCTTCGCGCGGGCGGCGAGCGGCAGGATCTGCAGGATCCGGTCGATGCGGTCCTGCGCGGTGTCTCCTTCAGCCATGGTCGTGTCCCGATTCGTACAGGGCACGGGTAGCGCGCGCCATGTCGGCCTGGGCCACGGCCAGCTCCCGGGGCTCCTCCACGATCGCCGCCCCGCCGTGTGACTGGAGCCAGCGGAGGAAGGGATCGACCTGGCGGACGGCGAAACGGCGGACCGCGACGCCGCCCTCCAGCTCCCGGACCCGGTCGCCGTAGCCGTTGCGGTCGGCCCACAGGGAGAGGGGGAAGTCGAAACGGACGAGGGCGGGGATCGGCTCGTCATCGCCCAGCTCCCACGGGTCCCGGCGTGCGTAGTCGGCGACGTCGAAGCCGTCCGGGATCATGTACTCGCCGGCGCCCGCACTCCCGCCGTCAGGCCCGTCGAGCTCCGGCTCCTCCATGCGGCCGAGGCGGAAGACGCGGATATCGTCGCGCGCGTCGTCGTGGCCGATCAGGTACCACTGGCCGTGCTGGAACAGGAGGCCGTACGGCGCCACGTCCCGGTCGGTGGGCTCACCCCGGTGGATCCCGTGATAACGGAACCGTACGCGACGGTGGCCCCGCAGCGCGTCGGTGAGGCGGGCAACCCGATCGCGGACGGCCTCGGTGCCCTCCGGCTCGAGGAAGAGCACCGGCGATGTGCCGAGCTCGTCCAGGTCCAGGTCGAACGACAGCTTGCGGAGCGCCGACCGGGCCTCACGGGCGAAGGGGGACGCCGGCAGCTCGGCGACCCGGTACAGCCCCTCGGCCGCGGTCTCCGCCTCCTCCCGTGAGATCTCGACGGTGTCGGCCCTGGGCCCAGCGGGCCGGGCATCGCCCGAGGACGCGGCCTCCGAGACGATCCGGAGGTACGGCAGGTAGAAGTCCGTTCCCGCCAGCCGGTAGCCGATCGCTTCCTCGGCGCCGTGCTCGATGCTGTACTGCACCGTCTCCAGCGGCACGCCGGCGGCCCGAATTTCGTCCTTGTCCCGCTCGAACATGCGACGCACCGCCGCCCGGTCGGCCTCCCGCTCCGACCGCCACTTCCTGCGGTACGCCGGCACCCCCTCCATCACCTCGTCCACCGACACCGGGAAATGCCGCTTCACCAGGAAGACGATCAGGTCGAGCCAACGCTGGGTCTTCGTGATCATCTGCTACCGGGGGTCGAGGTTCGGAGGTCGACGCGGCGCGTCGCACTAGTACCGATAGTGCTCCGGCTTGTACGGCCCCGCCTTCGGTATGCCAAGATAGCTCGCCTGACTGTCAGTCATCGTCGTCAGCTGGACGCCCAGGTGCTCCAGGTGGAGGCGCGCGACGTCCTCGTCGAGCTTCTTGGGGAGCACGTAGACCTTGCGCTCATAGTCGCCGGCGTTCTTCCAGAGCTCGATCTGGGCGAGCACCTGGTTCGAGAAGCTGGCGCTCATGACGAACGACGGGTGGCCGGTGGCGCAGCCCAGGTTCATGAGCCGGCCCTCGGCCAGGATCAGGACGCTGTGGCCGTCCGGGAACCGGAAACGGTCATACTGGGGCTTGATGTTGATCCGCTCCATGCCGGGGACCTTTTTCAGCCCGGCCATGTCGATCTCGTTGTCGAAATGGCCGATGTTGGCGACGATGGCCTGGTCCTTCATCCGGCTCATGTGGTCCGCCGTGATGACGTCCTTGTTGCCGGTGGCGGTGATGAAGATGTCGGCGGTGCCGACCACGTTCTCGAGCGTGTCCACCTGGTAGCCTTCCATGGCGGCCTGAAGCGCGCAGATGGGGTCGATCTCGGTGACGATGACCCGGGCGCCCTGGCCCCGCAGCGCCTGGGCGCACCCCTTCCCCCCCTCGCCGAAGCCGCACACCACGGCCACCTTGCCGCCGATCAGCACGTCGGTGGCCGGGTTC
>CAYXJH010000452.1:0-2869 GCA_964465415.1 uncultured Gemmatimonadaceae bacterium | reverse complement strand
CCGTCAGCCCACGGAACCCCGCCGGCGCCACACCGATGACCGTGAGCGTGACGTCGTTCAGGACCACCGCCTCCCCCACCACCCGGGAATCGGCTCCGAAATGCCCCGACCATAGCTCGTGGCCGAGGATCACCACCGGCTGGGCACCAGGGGCGGAATCCTCCCCGGGAGCGAAGTCCCTGCCCAGCGCCGGGCGGACCCCCAGCAGCGACAGGTACGACGCCGATACCATCTCCGCCCGGACCCGCACGGGTCCGGCCACTCCACCGGCCAGGTTCACGTCGTCCGCGTAGTACGCCGCAAGCTCCGGAACCGTGCTCAGCTCCGACCGTAGAGCCTCGAACTGGGGGTACGACCACCGCAGCGGCCGCGGCTCCGCGCCGGGAGGCGCATGGACCTGGTGTACCACCACCAGCCGATCGGCCTCGGGGAAGGGCAGCGGACGAATCAGATTCGCGCTGATCAGGCTGAACACCGCCGCGTTCGCCCCGATCCCCAGCCCGAGCATGAGGACCGCCGCCACCGTGAAGCCGGGACTCCGCGACAACGATCGCGCCACCTGCCGAACCTCGATCCGTAACTCCTCGAACGGACGCAGACCGCGCGCATCGCGGCCTTCCGACTTGTAACGCTCCGGACTGCCGAACTCGAGACGGGCGCGACGCATGGCCTCCCCCCGGCCCACACCGCCCGCCATCAGATCCTCCGCCCGCCGCTCCAGGTGAAAGCGGAACTCCTCCTCCATCTCGGACTCGAAAGCGGATCGGCGCCACAACACCCGCCACCAAGATCGTATCCGCGACACCAGCTCCATTCAGACCTCGCCCGGCTGAGCCGCGAGAACCATGGACATCGCCGCCGCCAGGCGGTTCCAGCTCGCCGCCTCCTGACCCAGACGACCACGCCCCGCAGCCGTCAGCCGGTAGTACTTCGCCCGCCGGTTGTTCTCCGACACGCCCCACTCGCTCTCGATCAAACCCTGGTGCTCCAGACGGTACAGCGCCGGATACAGCGCGCCCTGCTGCACCTGCAGCGCTCCGCCCGAGATCTGCTCGAGCCGTAGCAGCACCCCGTACCCGTGAACCTCCCCCAGCCACACCGCCTTCAGGATCAACAGATCCAGCGTGCCGGGCAGCAGATCGGCCGTCTCCTTCATCCATACTCCTAATTCAGTTAGGAGAAAGGTGAACGCGTTCCCCTAAGCTGTCAAGGGGAAGGCATCGGCCTGGAAGAGACTTCCGCAGTCCCACGACCGGAACGTCGCATCCCGCAAGCGGACAGCCGGCCGCGGCGGACGGGGCGCCAATGGCCGCGCACGTCCATTTGCCGCAACGGTTTCGGCCCGCCATTGTGGTCGGCATGCTCCTCGCCCCGGGAAACGCCACGCTTCTGATCGACGTCGGGAACCCGTGTCCCCGACGGGGCCCACGTCTGATCAGGAGCGTACCTTCGCCCGGCATGTGCGGGCCGGCGACGTAACCCATCGAGGAGGAAGTCATGGACAGCGAAGCGTATCGGAAGGCGGCACGTCGGCTGGCGGCGTCCGGATCACCGGCGTGGCGGGCAATCCCGGCGAGTGTGCTGCTCTTCCTGGCCCTGGTCGCCACCGCGGCCCACGGGCAGGCAGCGGCCGACTCGCTGGCCATCCGGACGGCGGCGCTCGACTATATCGAGGGCTGGTACGCGGGTGACGCGGAGCGAATGGAGCGCTCGCTGCACCCCGAGCTTGTGAAGCGGATCGTCGGTACGAGGGGTGGCACGAACATCCTCGAGGAGATGACGGCGGCGGAGCTGGTCGCGGCCACCAGCCGGGGTGGTGGGCGCCAGACACCGGCCGGGCGGCAGCGCACCGACGTCCGCATCCTCGACATCTTCGGCAATAACGCCAGCGTCCGGGTCGACGCCGACACCTGGATCGACTACATGCATCTGGCGCTCTGGAACGGGGAGTGGAAGATCGTCAACGTGCTCTGGGCCGAGCGTCGGGTCGAGTGATGCGCAGGACACGGGCTCGCGCGCCCGGGACGCTGCGGTGGGAGCCGCGAGAGGCGGTGGGGCCATGAGACGTCCGTTGGCGTCGGGCGCGCTGCTGGCGACGCTGGTGGGGACGCTGGGGGCCGGTCAGGCACGAGCCCAGAGCGTTGACACGGTGGCCGCCTCCGCGGCGCTGAATACGTTCGGAGCCAACTGCAGGGCGGTAGGCGAGAAGCTGTGGCGGCACTCCCTCTGCGGCCCTCATGTGCTTGTGCATCCGCCCACCCGGACCGCGCTCGCGTCCCGACCCGACCCCGGTGGCGCGTTCGCCCCCGTATCCGGGGTGTACGCCGGCCGCCTGCCGGACGGCATGCTGACGGCGAACACGGCCGTGGAGTGGGGCGGGCAGACGTGGGCCATGGTCCTGCTTCCGCTCCCCGCCGACGAGTTCGCCAGGCTCTCCCTCCTGGCCCACGAGGCCTTCCATCGCATCCAGTCGTCGCTCGGATTCTCCGGCCGGGACGCTCAGAGCCCCCATCTCGATCAGGAGCAGGGGCGGTTGTGGCTGCGCATGGAGTTGCGGGCGCTGGCCGCCGCGCTCCGGGACGACGGCGCCCAGGGTGACAGCGCGCTCCACGACGCCCTCCATTTCCGCGCCCATCGCCATCACCTCTACCCAGGTGCCGACACGCTCGAGGCGCTCCTCGAGCGGCACGAAGGTCTCGCAGAGTATACGGGCGTGAAGTTCGCCATGGCCGTCCTCGGCGTCGACCTGGACCCCGTCCTGCGCGGACTCGACCGGTTCGAGCGACGCCGCACCTACGTCCGGTCCTTCGGTTACGCAACAGGCCCCGCGCTCGGCCTCCTCCTCGACCGGCACGCGCCTGGGTGGCGG
>CAYXJH010000451.1:0-2870 GCA_964465415.1 uncultured Gemmatimonadaceae bacterium | reverse complement strand
ACCTCCGACAGGCGGGCGAGCTCCCGTGACAGCCGCTCTTCGGCGGCCGCGATCCGGCCGGCGGCGGCCACCGAGCCGCTCACCGACGAGGACAGACGGTTGAGGTGCCACGCCACGGAGCGGCGGCCCGGCCGCGTCCACACCTCCGCAAGCCTCCGCTCGAGAACGGCGAGACGCGGCTGGAAATCACGGCGCCGCAGGGTGCGCACCTGTCGTATGAGTCGAACCTTCCTCGAACGCAGCATCGCGTCGGCCTCCGGCAGATTGGCGGAGTTGGGGAGAGGGGGTTCACGCGCGGGACTCGTCACCCATATGCTGCCATTCATCCGGCCGTTGCGCAAGGTCTGTGTTGAGCCACAGCGTCTGGCGGAACGGATCAGCCAGCCCGGTG
The DNA here is from genome assembly GCA_964465415.1 of uncultured Gemmatimonadaceae bacterium. Lineage (GTDB taxonomy): Bacteria > Gemmatimonadota > Gemmatimonadetes > Longimicrobiales > RSA9 > SLCC01. The sequence continues at coordinate 2,479 of CAYXJH010000451.1, read as the reverse complement.
AGGGGGTAGCTGTACGCTGTGTTCGCGCAAGTGCGGTTCTGGCGAGGCGTCCACCTCTGGACGACCAGGTTCCCCGAGGCCCACGAGGGATCGCGCGGGTACTTTCTAAGCCCTGCGGAGCGGGAAAGGATGGGCCGCTTTCGCAGTGCCCGGAGCCAGTGGAGGTACGCGTTCTCGAGAGACTTCTTGCGGCGTACGCTCTCTCAATACCTCGGAGTACCCCCCGGTCAGGTTGGTCTGCAGGCAGGGGCGAATGGCAAGCCCGGACTCTGGCACGATGAAGGCTCGGAGCCGCCCCTGTTCTTCAACCTCTCTCACGCCGCCGACCTGCTGCTCCTGGCCGTTTCGTCCCGATCCGCGGTGGGGGTGGACGTGGAACGCATCCGACGCATTCCCGACCTCGAGTCCCTCGTGCTTCGTTACATGACCGGTGATGAGGCCGCCACCCTCGGTGGCGACGACGGAGAACGGGCCGAGGGATTTCTCCGCCTCTGGACGAGAAAGGAAGCGTTCCTGAAGGGCCTGGGGATCGGGCTGAAGCTCGACCCCGGACGGGTCTCGGTCCTGGACCCTTCAAAGCCGGCCATTCTCGATACCGTCCCCGACGCGGATCCCGCGGGTGAAGCTCGCTGGACGATCCTCGACCTCACCCCGGCCGACGGGTTCGTGGGGGCCCTGGCCCTCCGTGGTCCATCATCGCGACGAGGCACCCCGCAGCCGCTCCACCATCGCCTCGATGCTCGCGACGTCCTGGAAGTTGTCGGGCATCACTTCCTCGTCGGGCACCCGGACGCCGAGGCTGTCCTCGATGAACATCCGGAGCTGCATCAGGCCCATCGAGTCGAGGATGCCCTCGTCGAGGAGGGGGGTCTCCGGCCCGATCCCCTCGCCGTGGACGTCTCCGGCGAGGTTGGACTGGATGTAGCCGATGATGCGGGTGCGGGTATCCATTCTGCTCGTTCTCCTTCCAGGTCGTGTTCGATGCCTTCCAGCTGAGCGCGCTCAGGCCAGCGCGGCCGCGAGCGCCTGTCGGTCCGTCTTGCCGGTCGAGGTACGTGGGAGCGCCTCGCGGACGTGGATCGCCTCCGGCACCATGTAGCGCGGGATCCGTCCCGCGACGAACGCCTGCAGGGCTGCGGCGTCGAGGTCGGCGCCGTCCTGGGGCGAGACGAACGCGATCAGCCTCGCGCCGACCTCCTCGTCGGGGACGGGGACCACCGCGGCCTCGCGGACGCCTTCGTGCGCGTACAGCGCCTGCTCGATCTCGCCGAGCTCGATCCGGTAGCCGCGCGACTTGACCATGTGGTCCTTGCGGCCGACGAACCAGAATCTGCCATGGTCGTCCACGCGCACCAGGTCGCCGGTGCGGTACACCCGCTCCTGGAACGCGTCGTTGCGTGGGTCCGGGTTGAGGACGGCCCGGCTCCGCTCGCTGAGCCCCCAGTAGCCCGGCATCACGGTCGGCCCGCGCACGAGCAGCTCGCCCGTTTGCCCGGCGGAGGCCAGGGTTCCGTCGTCGGCGAGCGCGAAGCACTCGGTATTCGCGCACGACCGTCCGATCGGGATGTCCGTGGACTCCGCCGGCAGCGGCCGCTCGACCTCGTGGTAGGTGCAGACGTTGGTCTCGGTCGGTCCGTACAGGTTGAAGAACCGGGCGCCGGGAATGCGTTCCATCACCTGCCGCAGGTACTTGATCGGAAAGACCTCGCCGGCGAACAGCACGGTGCGGAGGTGCGGGTAGACGAACCGCTCCATCTGCCCGTGCAGCAGCATGCGCGTCAGCGCGGACGGGACGGAGTACCAGACGGTGATCCGCTCGTGGTCGATCCAGCGGGCGAGCTCCATCGGGAACGGCGCCAGCCGGTCCGGTACGATGGCCACGCACGCGCCCGACCTTAGCGCGACGTAGATGTCGAACACGGACAGGTCGAAGTGGAGCGGCGCGTGGTTGGACAGCCTGTCCTCCGGGCCGACATCGAAGGTAGCCGCTCCCCACTCCACGAACGCGATCGCGTTGCGGTGCGTGAGGATCACACCCTTCGGCACGCCCGTCGAGCCGGACGTATACAACAGGTAGGCCGGGTCGGTCTCGATCGCCACGTCATCGCGGGGCACGGCGGGGTCCGCCGCTTCCACCGCTGCCCAGGGCACCAGGGTCGGGGAATCCGGCCGGTTCGGCAGGTCGGCGCCGTCGAGCAGGATCACCGTCCGTAGCGCGGGCAGCTCCGTGGCGTGCTCGTCGAGCTGAGCCAGGTGGGCGCGCGTGGTGAACAGCGCTCGCACCGCGCAGTCGGCGAGGATCAGCGCGGCCCGGCGGGCCGGCGCGCTCGGGTCGACCGGCACGTACGCGGCGCCGATCTTCAGCACGCCGAGCATCACCGCGACGCCGCGGTGATGCTTGGGCATGAGGATGCCGACCCTTTCGCCGCGCCCGAATCGCCTCGTCCGGCAGCTTCGTGTGCCGCCGCAGCGGGAACGC
>CAYXJH010000450.1:0-2876 GCA_964465415.1 uncultured Gemmatimonadaceae bacterium | reverse complement strand
GTCTCCGACTCCGCGAGGCGCCTCTTCGCCCCCGGCGCCCGCCCCTTCGGAAGGTATGCGAACGCCGGGTCCGAGAGCGCCCGCTTGAACGCATCTGCAGTCTCGAAGCGATCGGCGGGGAGCTTCTCCAGCGCCTTGTTGAGGGCATCCCGCACATGGGGCGGAACGGACTTTCGGACGTCTCGGACGTCCCGGGGCTCCTCGGTCAGGATCCGCATGAGCACCGACTGAGCGGTGGGCCCCGTGTGTGGCGGGTCACCCGTCAGCATCTCGTAGAGAACGCACGCCAGCGCGTAGATGTCCGACCGGGCGCTCACATCCCGATCGGCGGACGCCTGCTCCGGGCTCATGTAGTGGGGTGTCCCCACGCTCATGCCCGTCTCGGTGAGCCGGCCGCCACCGGCGGCGCTGATGGCCAGCGCAATGCCGAAGTCGGCCACGACCGGCTCGCCCGCGTGGATCAGGATGTTGGCCGGCTTTATGTCGCGGTGGATGATGCCCCGCTCATGGGCGTACTGGAGTGCGCTCGCGACGGCGGCAGCGATCCTCACCGACTCCTCGATGCTCAACTGCTTCTCCCGATCCAGCTTGTCGCGGAGGGATTCACCATCCACGAAGGGCATTACGTAGTAGAGGAATCCATCCGCTGCCCCCGAGTCGAAGAGCGGCAGGACGTGGGGGTGCTGCAGCGCCGCGGTCGTCTTGATCTCGGTGACGAACCGCTCACCCCCGATCACGGCGGCGAGCTCCGGCTTGAGGACCTTGATGGCCACGTGACGAGCGTGCTTCAGGTCCTCCGCCAGGAAGACCGTGGCCATGCCGCCCTCGCCGAGCTCGCGCTCGATACGGTATCGTCCAGTAAGGGCAGCGTTCAGTCGATCGATCAATGTCGGGGCGCGTGCCAGGGATGGGGGGTCGGCGGCGACTCGAGCATAACCTCCCGTGGGGAGGAAGTGCAATAAGATCGTGCCAGGCCGGCAGCCGATGCTGGCCGGGCGACGGCTGGGATTGCATGTTCAACTCATGTATGCCGTTATGGAGCGTCTCCAACAGGACCTCGGCAAGGACTTCGAGTTCGTTCGCCCCCTCGGTGAGGGCAACGTCGCCGAAGTCTTCCTTGCCCGGGAGAGGGCGCTGGAGCGTCCCGTCGCGGTGAAGGTGCTTCGGAGCGGCCTGGCCAGGGACGAGACCGCGAGGAAACGCTTCCTGCGAGAAGCCCGCCTGGCGGCGAAGATCCATCACCCGAACGTGGTGGCGGTCCACCGGGTCGGGGAGCTGGAGTCCGACGGCCGGCCTTACCTCGTCATGGAGTACATCGACGGGCGGACATTCGAGGACATCCTGGCGGCCAGCGGGCCCTTGCCGGAGGCCGAGGTCCGCCAGATCGTCGGGGAGGTCTGCGAAGCCCTCGAGGCCGCGCACGCGTTGGGCATCATCCACCGGGACGTGCGCCCGGCCAATATCATGCGTACCCGGGACGGCGGGCGGATCGTCCTGACCGATTTCGGGCTGGCAGGGATCCTGGAGACCGGAGGCGAGGCGGTGACCCGGCTCACCGGCGTGGGCCAGATCCTGGGCGAGGCAGGGCACGCGCCGCCCGAGCAGCTGAACGGCGAACCCATCCGGCCTGGCTCCGATATCTACGCTCTCGCGGTCACCGCGTATGAGCTCCTGACCGGAGCTGGCCCCTTCCCGGAGGCCAGGAGTCCGGCCCAGCAGATCGAGGCGCACCTGACAGCCGACCCCACGCCGATCCGCCGGCTCCGACCAGAGGCCACCCCGCGGCTGGAGGACCTCCTGCTGCGTTGCCTCCAGAAACGACCCGATCAGCGCCCCAGGGCTGACTTCCTCAAGAAGCGTTTGATCGCCGGCGATGAGGAAGCCGCCGAAGCCGGGTCGCAGGGCGCGGTCGAGAACTTCGTCGCCGAGTTGAAGCGGCGCCACGTCTACAAGGTTGGTGCGGGGTACGGCGCGTTCGTGCTCATCGTGCTGGCCGTGGTGGACGCGGCACTCCCAGCGCTTCCTTTCGACCTCCCCGAATGGACCGACACCGCCGTGGTTACCGCAACCCTCGCCGGACTCCCTGTCGCCCTGATCCTCGGATGGTATTTCGACCTGACGGGCAGCGGCGTGCAGCGTACCCCATCCCTGGACAGCGAAACGCCCCGCGGGGTCCGCCTGCTTCAGGCAGCCGCGCTCATGGTCACGCTGCTGATCACCGCGTTCCTGGGCTGGTTCTTCCTTCTCCGGTGAGCCAGGATCGGACCCCGCCTAGCCGTCGAGTCCGCAGGTCTCGAGGAACTCGTTCGAGAAGACGGATCTCACGTCGTCGTTGAGCAATGTGCGGCGGGCGTGCAGCCAGGCATCGACGGCATCGTCGCCGTACATCTGCCGCACGAGCGCAGGTGACGGCGTGTGCAGCTTGCCCCAGTGGAAGGTGAACGGGATGCCCTGCGCCTCGAGTGCGGTCGGCGCTTCCTCGTAGAACGCCTCCATCTTCCGGGACCGGGGCCCATCGATCTCGAGTACGCACGTGACCGGTCCGTGTCGTGTGAAGGCGAGCGTCGCCTGCGACGGCTGCACGTACCGGAGGGCGAACACGCCGGGGACCCTGCGCTGGGCGTTCAGCTCGTAGAGCGCGTCGAGGCCCTCCATAGTACGGTCAATGGGGATGCCGAAGGCGAGACCGGCAGAGCGGCCGCGGGTCGCGGTGTCCCAGAAGATCTCGCCCCAGGTGCCGGTGTCCCCGTTCACGTTCGGCAGCGCGATGTCGACGAGGAAGTTGCCGACGGTCGGGGGCGTGCCGCCTGCCAGGTCCGTGAGCGCGGCGATGACTTCGGCCGCGCCGTCGCCGGGCCGCCACCGGTCGTGGCGCG
>CAYXJH010000449.1:0-2881 GCA_964465415.1 uncultured Gemmatimonadaceae bacterium | reverse complement strand
CGCCGCCCTGGCTCCCGCGCCACGCCCGCCATCCCGCCGGCCGCGCCGGCGCCGATGATCCCCACCACGTTTACGCCGTACCGCTTGCGGACCTGGATCTCCTCGATCGACCGGTCGGCCGCGGACGAGTCCCGGGGGACGCGCACCCGGAACAGCGTTCCGGTGAGCCCGTACGCTTCTTTGAGGGCGGCGACGGAAGTGGGTGGCGGACCGGTCTCGCCACCCGGTGGTGGCCGCTCCGGCAACAATCGTCGACCGAAGAGGACCATGAAGCCGATGCCCAGCACCACCATGACAGCGCCCACGGGAGTGAATGTGAAGAAGCGGAAGGGCTCGCGTCCCATGTTCGCGAGATGGTTGCTGACGACGATGTTGGGCGGCGTGCCGATCAGGGTAAGCATGCCTCCCAACAGGGATGCCACCGAAAGTGGGATCAACAGGCGAGACGGGGGAATGCCTCGCTCCCAGGCCAGCCCGACCACTACCGGGAGCATGACTGCGACCGTGCCGGTCGAGCTCATGAACGCCGACAGAAGGGCGACCATGGCCATGATCACGACGAGCAGTCGAGCCTCGCTGTCCCCCGCAAGGCGCGCCGGCAATCGACCGATCGCCTGCGCGACACCCGTCTGGAACAGCCCTTCACCGACCACGAACAGCCCCGCGATCATCAACACGACCGGATCGGAGAATCCCGCCAGCGCCTCCGCCGGTCCGAGGATCCCGGTGAGGGCCAGGACCAGCAGCGCCATGAGCGCCACCAGGTCCATGCGCAGTCGGTCGCTCGCCCAGAGCGCGATCGCGCCGACCAGGACGCCATAGACCAGCGCGATCTGGGCCGTCACTCTTCCCTGCCCCTCCTCGATTCCGGATGGACGCCGGGAGGAATGATAAACACCGGAGATCGGGACGCCACCCCGGGGCTACGACGTGGTCAGTCGTCGGGTTGGCGGGCTCGACGTGAGACGGCCTTGAGGACCTCGCGGACATCGAACCCGGGGACCTCCCGAGATGTGAGCGGCGTGTCGTACGGCCGCCCCACCAGCTCGGCCAGGAGCAGGGCGTCCGGGTCCGGGCCTGCATCGCCGGAACGAACCAGACGCTCCTCGGCCAGGAGGTCCGCGTTGCGCTCGAGGAAGTGTTCCATCGCGTGGAAGCGCAGGTGGTGCGCAGCGGGGATCTCCGCCGGGTCGTCCCGGTGTTCCCGCCGCAGCCAGAGGCCGAGGGCCACCTCCTCCATCGCCGCGCCTTCCAGGAGATTTTCCGGAAGACCTCCGGCGCCCGCGGGAAGGGTGAGGTCCCCGGACCGAGCTCGGCGCACCAACGTCCGGGCCGTCAGATATCCCTTGACCGACCATTCGATCGTGCCGTAGCGGACCGATCGGGTCAGACTCTTGAACTCGAACTCGGGATCAGACACACTGCGCGCTCCGGATCAACCTGGAGACCCGCCGCGTTGCACGACGCGGGCCAGGCAAGACCCCGCAACGCGCATTGCACGTACGCGCGACGCGGCGTACCATTCCGGCGGGTGGTCGAACCGCGGACACTAAGCCAACACGTGACCAGCGGCCGGCCGGTCCGGATCGACGACGCCATGCCGGGGTTCCGGAACCCGGAGCGCGAAGCGGTTCCGGTCGAGCCGGCGACCCTTCGCACGAGGACTTCGTAGCGACCGCGGTCGGCCGCCCTATTTGGATTGTGCGTTTTTCCCCCGCGGACCCACGGGAAACCGCGGAAGAGCCCTTATTTGCTACCCGGTGACCCTGGGTCCGTCTAGAAGATGAGCCCCACGGCGATCCCGCTGCGGTCGCCGAGACCCGCCCCGATGCGAAGCGTCCACCCCGGCTGGAACCTCACGTCGAACCCCAGATCGAACGCCACGTCGAGATCGAGCTCGTTTCGATCACCCGGCGAGTCCCGCCCCAGGTGCAGGTCCGCGACGATGCGCGGGGACAGGTAGGGCGTGAAGCGCACCTGAGGGTCGCCGAACGTTCGCCCGATCGTGATCCCCAGCGGCACCGACACCACCAGCCAGTCGGCGTAGCCAGCCCCCACGCCGGTGAACCACGAAACGTCCAGCGGGAAGTCCGGAGAGACCGTGGCCAGCGGAGCCATCATGTCGACGCCGCCCAGAATGGCGATGCCGTCCCCCCCTCTACCCTCGGTGACCCCGAGCCGGATGCCCATCCCCTGGCCGGGCCCGCGCCAGGTCCCCAGCACGCCCAGCCCCGCCCGGTGCGCGTCGATCAGGTAGACTCCGGTCCCCGCCACTGGCCGGGGCGACAATAGTATCGGAGACTCCCAAGCCACCTGGGCCCGGGCATTTCCGGCGAAGGCCAGCAGGCAACAACCCGCCAGCGCCAACACGCGTACCTTCATTGTGTTCTCCTTCGATGGAACCCGCCGAACGGTGCCCCCGTTGCCAGGGCCGTGCCAGTTCGTACAACGAGGTCGCCATGAGGGAGGGCGGGGTCGCCGGGCCCTGCTCATCGGGAACCCGCTTTCCGACGTGGGAAGTAAGTAGCGAACGCAAGCGTGCGTCGGGCCGTCAGCGATCGCAGCTTCGATCAGAAATGGATCCGATAGAGTAGCTGGACGTTCCGGCCGGGGTTGGGCGCGAACCGCTTGATCCGGCTGGCCGAATCCCGGTAGTCACGGTTCCCCGCGTTCGACACGCGCAACGTGAGGGAGTGGGCTTCGCTGCCTCGCGTGATCCGCACGCCGGCATCGAGCTCCAGCAGCGTGTACGCGTCGGTCGGCACATCGGGATCGCCGCGCACCCGCCGCTGCGCCAGGGCGTGGCGCAATCCCCCGCCGAGGGATAGGCGGCCCGGCTCCCACCGGACGGACGCACCCAGGCGAGCCGGGGGGAGGAACG
>CAYXJH010000448.1:0-2882 GCA_964465415.1 uncultured Gemmatimonadaceae bacterium | reverse complement strand
CAGACGCGCTCGTTCGACTGGAGGTCCACCAGCGACGCGTCGATCTGGTAGAAGACGATCCGTTCGCGTCCTTCCCGATCCTCGATCGCCTCGATGTTCCCCTGCAGCATGTAGCGGGCGCCGGTCTCCTGTGCCATGCGCGCCCGTGTGTCGGCCCGCGCATGTTCCTGCTGGTCGCTCCGCTCGTCGCGGATGTCCCGGCGTTCGTCCGCGCTCGCCACGACCCGGACGGCGCCCGAGTTGACGTAGGCGAGCTCCAGGTCCTTCACGAACGTGTTGACCGGGATGTGCTCCATCGTGCGGTTGCGGAAGTCGCCCACGATGACGACCGGCGAGTCACCGCCGCTGCTCTCGACATAGCGCCGCAGCCACGGCTCGCGCAGGCTGGAGCTGATCAGCTCGTTGGCGACGAGCCGCGAGTCCGTGTCGTTCCACCGTCCCGACAGATCCGTGACCGCCGCCGGGTCGATACGCGTGACGCGCTTGCCGCAGGCGAGCGGTACCAGCGTGACCAGCAGCAGGATGACCCAGCGCGTCGAGCGCGTGAACCGGAAACGTCCAGACATAGTGCCTCCATGGCATCGCCCGGCCGCGCGTACGCGGGCGGACCGTCTTGCGTGGGCTGCGATCTGGCGGGTTCTACACGGCCTCCGCGCGGAAAGTTCACGGACTCGACCGGCATGTCGCGGCGCGGTGCGGTTGCGCCGGCGGCGCCGGGGCCGCGATAATACGCGCCGAGTTCGGATCACTTCACGGCATCAGTCCGGCAGGGTCTTCTCATGCGCTCCGAAATCACGACGCCCGAGGTGCTCAGCGAGGAAAGCGTCATAGAGCTGTCGCTGCGGCCGCAGCGGCTGGCCGAGTTCATCGGGCAGAGTCGGGTCAAGGAATCGCTGCGGATCGCCATCGACGCGGCGAAGCATCGTGGGGAGCCGCTGGACCACACGCTGTTCCATGGTCCGCCGGGATTGGGCAAGACGACGCTGGCGATGCTCATGGCGCGGGAGCTCGGCGTGCAGATCAAGACCACGTCGGGCCCGGTGCTGGAGAAGGCCGCGGACCTGGTGGGGCTCCTGACGAATCTCGAGGAGGGCGACATCCTCTTCATCGACGAGATCCACCGGTTGCGGCCCATCATCGAGGAGTTCCTCTACCCGGCCATGGAGGACTACCGGATCGACATCCGGCTGTCGGAGGGGCCCAAGGCCCAGACCATCACCATGCCGATCGAGAAGTTCACGCTGGTGGGCGCCACGACGCGGTTCGGTCTGCTCACGCCGCCCATGCGGGCCCGGTTCGGCATCGTCCAGCGGCTCAACTACTACGACGCCGCCGAGCTCATGGACATCGTGGTCCGGAGCGCCGAGATCCTGGACGTGGGCGCAACGGCGGAGGGGAGCCAGGAGATCGCCAAGCGGAGCCGGGGCACGCCCCGGGTCGCGAACCGCCTGCTCCGGCGGGTCCGAGACTTCGCCCAGGTCCGCGCCGACGGGATCATCGACGGCCAGGTCGCCGATGACGCGCTCCGCATGCTGGACGTGGACGAGTACGGCCTGGACGAGATGGACGCCCGGATCCTGAAGACGCTCATCGAGAACTTCGAGGGCGGCCCCGCAGGGCTCAACACCCTGGCCGTGGCGGTGGGCGAGGATGCCGGGACGATCGAGGAGGTCTACGAGCCGTTCCTCATCCAGAACGGGTTCCTCATGCGCACGCCCCGGGGGCGGGTGGCGACGCGGCGGGCGTTCCAGCGCTTCGGCTACACCATCCCCGCCGACTTCGAGCGCCGGGGCCAGATCAACCTGTTCCAGGGCGGCGCGGAACCGGAGTGACCGACCGTCGCCTGGACCGGGCCTCCGCATACGACTACTCGCTGCCGCCAGCCCTCATCGCGCAACGCCCCGTCGAGCCCCGTGACCGGTCGCGGCTGCTGGTCGTGCCCCGGGACGGCTCGCCCTTCCGACACCTGGAGTTCCGGCAGCTGGTCGAGCTGATCCCGCGGGGCGACGTCCTGGTGCTGAACGAGACCCGTGTGTTCCCCGCCCGGCTGCGGGGGCGGAAGCCGACCGGCGCGCAGGCGGAGGTGCTGCTCCTTGCCCCCGCGTCCGAGGACGAGCGCGAATGGACCGCCTTGGTACGACCCGGCGGAAAGTTGAAGCCGGGTCGCGAGATCCAGGTGGGGGATGGACTGGTCATCCGGATGCTGGACTCGGCGTCGGGTGGCGGCCGGCTGGTTCGCCTGGAGAGCGACCTGTCGCCACGGGCGGCCATCGAGCGGTGGGGCGAGATGCCGTTGCCGCCCTACATCGACCGGCCCGCGGACGCATCGGATCGGGACCGCTACCAGACCGTCTACGCCCGGGCTGGCGGCTCGGTTGCGGCCCCTACCGCCGGCCTCCACTTTACGCCCGATCTGCTCGCCGAGCTGCGTGAACGGGGCGTGGAGATCGTCACGCTGGTGCTCCACGTGGGGGTCGGCACCTTCCGCCCCGTCGACCACGAGGAGCTGGAGCGTCACGAGATGCACGCCGAGTGGTACGAGGTCGGGGACGACGCGGCCCGGACGCTGAACGAGGCGCGCGATCGCGGTGGCGCCGTCTGGGCCGTGGGCACGACGGTGACCCGGACTCTGGAGTTCGTGGCGCGACCCGACGGCACGGTCCGGGCCGGAAGCGGCTGGACGGACCTGTTCATCCGACCGCCCTACCGGTTCCGTGCGGTGGACCGGCTGGTGACGAACTTCCATCTGCCCCGCTCGACACTCCTCATGCTGGTGGCGGCGTTCGGCGGCTACGAGCGGACCATGGTGGCGTATCGGGAGGCGGTCGAGGCGGGGTACAGGTTCTATTCCTACGGCGACGCTATGGTCGTGACTTGACGAC
>CAYXJH010000447.1:0-2893 GCA_964465415.1 uncultured Gemmatimonadaceae bacterium | reverse complement strand
ACCCGCTCCACCACCAGCGTGAGCAGGCTGAACGCCGTGTTGTTGTAGTTGAACTCCGCGCCCGGATCGTTCTGGAGCCGTGGCTGGCGACGGATGACCTCCAGCACCTCGTCCTGATCGATGTAGTCCCCCTCGAGGATCTGCCGCCCGCCCATCAGCAGGGTGTTCACGAACTCCCGGTATCCGCTCGTGTGCGTGAGCAGGTGGCGCAGCGTGACCGTCTGGCCGAAATCCACCAGCTCGGGGAGGTAATCCCGCACGTCGTCGTCCAGGGACAGCTCGCCCCGCGCCTGGAGCAGCGCCATCGCGAACCCCGTGAACTGCTTCGACGTCGACCCGATGTTCGTCGGGGTCTGGTCGGTGAACGGCACCCCGTACGCCAGGTTCGCCGCCCCGTAGCTACGCGCCACGTCCACCTCACCACCACGGATCACCGCGACGATTGCGCCGGGCGTGTCCTCGTCGAACAGGGCCAAAGCCTGGTCCAGCTTGCCCTCGGGCGTGGTGGCCACCGGCTCCGATCGCTCCACGCGGAGACGGTACGAGCCCGACTCACCCGATGTCGCCGGAGCCACCTCCAGGCGGTACGTCCCTGCCGCCTTCGTCGAGAACTGGAACGTCTCCGGACCCGGCACACCCACCCCGGACGCGAAACGCGCCGCTCGTTCGCCGTCCGGACCGGTCACCGTCACCACCACGTCCACTCCATCCTGCATCACCCGGCCCGACACGAACCAATCCGCAGCCAGCGACAGCTCGTGACTGCGAGTCTCGTCCACGCCCACCGTCTCATGGTAGGTCTGGCCCTGCTCTACGCCGCGCGCCTCCTGGGCGCTGGCGGCGGGTGCCAGCAGAAGCAGGATGACAAAGGGGGAGAGGCTCCTGTACCACGGTTTCATTGGATCGCACCTGTGTTCGGGGTCGGGCCACATCGCCGGTGGGTGATGAGGTTCACAATTTCGTATACGGAATGGAGCACGGCAAGAACCCGGGCCGATCACGCCGACAGGGTCTCGAGCCGGACCGTGAGGTCCTCGATGCGGTCCCGGTCCACCTGGACGCCCAGCCCCGCCGAATCGGGCACGCGAACCATCCCGTCGGGGTCCATCGTCCAGGGCGGAAAGACGATGTCGTGGTCCCAGTAGCGATCGCTGGGAGACAGGTCACCAGGAAGCGTGAAGCCGGGGAGGGCGGCGAGGGCGACATTGTAGGCGCGCCCGATCCCGCTCTCCAGCATTCCTCCGCACCAGACGGGGATGCTGCTGCGGCGGCAGAGGTCGTGGATGGCGATGGAGGGGCCATACCCTCCGACGCGGCCGGGCTTGATGTTCACGATGCGGCCGCTCCCCAGGGTGATCATGTCCTCGGCGCGGTCGGGTCCGGTGATGGATTCGTCGAGGCAGACCGGGGTGGAAAGGCGACGCTGGAGCTCGGCGTGGCGGACCAGGTCGTCCGGCGCCAGGGGCTGCTCGATCATCATGAGGTCGAACGCGTCCAGCCGGGCCAGGTGGTCCGCGTCCTCCAGCGTGTACGCGGAGTTTGCGTCGACCATGAGCCGGACATCCCCCCCCAGCGCCTCACGCACCCCGGCGACGAATTCCAGGTCGGCGCCCGGCGCGATCTTGAGCTTTATCTTCCGGTACCCCCGCCTGGCCGCCGCCGCCGCCTCCGCCACCAGGTCCTCCGCCCGCGCCTGAATCCCGAGGGAGATCCCGGCGGCCACCTCGGCCCGCTCGCCTCCAAGCATCCTGGCCAGCGGCACGCCCTCCGCCTGCGCGGCAAGGTTCCAGCACCCCATCTCCACGGCCGCCTTGGCCATGGGATGGCCCCGGACCCCGCGGTCCAGCGCCGCCGCCACCTCGCCCGGATGGCCGAACTCACGGCCCAGCACCCGCGGCGCGAGCCACTCCCGGATCGCCAGCCACGCCGTCTCGATGGTTTCCGCGCTGTAGTTCGGCTGCTCTCCCGCCACGCACTCCGACCACGACTCCAGCCCATCACCGCCCTCGATCGTCAGCAGCGCGATCCGCCGCTCCGACACCACACCCGATGAGATCCGGAACGGCGCCTTCAGAGAGAGCCGGATCTCGCGAAGGGCCAAGCGCTGGGGTACGAGGGTCATGGGTCCAGGGTCGGAAGGGTGCTCTCTCCGTGCGCGCACAAGGTACGGCGCTAGTGTGGATACAGCAAGGTATGCGGCCATGGATACAATGACACGGCGTTCGCGCCGCCGGTGAAAATCCACCCACGCCGCGCTCGGCCGGCCGCGCGGGAGAATCTTGCCACCGTGAGCCCCCCAGCCCCCGAGGCGCCGCCCGAGCGCGGCGGCCTCGCCTTGGCCCTGCCCACGTACGGACGAAACCATTGCGCCCGTCCGACCCTCGGCCCGATCGTGCGGCACATTCCTTCATTCGACAGGAGAGAGTCCATGGAACCCCAGACGACGACTCCGCCGCGCTGGTACCGCATCGTGGCGTGGCTCGCAGTCGTGTGGATGGTGGTGGGCGTCGCCAGCTGGTTCGCCGACGTGATGATGACCGACGCGGCGCTAGCTGGCATGAGCGAGGGTCAGCGGCGCCTGTACGAGGCTCGGCCCGGTTGGCTCGTCGCCGTGTACGCCGTTGCGACCTTTGCCGGGCTGGCGGGCGCAGTGGGGCTGGTGTTGCGGCGGTCCTGGGCGGTACCCGCGTTGGGGGTGTCGCTACTGGCCGTCGTCATCCAGTTTGCCTACACGATGCTGGTCATGGACGCCGCGGGCCATATCGGCGCCGCCGCCGCCCTGCCGTTCCCGCTCCTGATCATAATCATCGGCGCCGCCCTCTTCCTCATGGCACGGCATGCGACGCGGCGCGGCTGGATCCCCGCCGCGCGTCCGCCAGCCGGTGTCGCACCG
>CAYXJH010000446.1:0-2898 GCA_964465415.1 uncultured Gemmatimonadaceae bacterium | reverse complement strand
TCGACTTCGACTTCGACATCGATCTACACGGGGGCTTAGGCTGTTCGATTACACCGTTGATGCGATCGACGGGGGGGCGCGGGCGGGGACGCTAACGCTGCCTCATGGCGTGGTCCGGACGCCCGCGTTCATGCCGGTGGGGACGCAGGCGGCGGTGAAGACGCTGGCGCCGGAGGAGGTGCGGGCGACGGGGGCGGAGATGATCCTGTCGAACACGTACCACCTCTTCCTGCGGCCTGGGCACGAGGTGGTCCGGGAGCTGGGCGGGCTTCACCGTTTCATGCGGTGGGACGGTCCGATCCTGACCGACTCGGGCGGTTACCAGGTCTTCAGCCTGGCGGACATCAACGAGGTCCGGGAGGACGGGGTCGTCTTCCAGAGCCACATCGACGGGTCGAAGCACCTGTTCACGCCGGAGCGGGTGATGGATATCCAGGCGGCCCTGGGCGCGGACGTGATCATGGCGTTCGACGAGTGCCCGCCGGGGCAGGCGAACCGGGCGGTGGCGGAGGCGGCGCACGAGCGGACGCTCCGGTGGCTGGAGCGGAGTCGCTCCCGGTTCCTCGAGCTTCGGGACGAGGGTGGCTCGCGTGATCAGACGTTGCTCCCTATCCTCCAGGGCTCGACCTTCACGGACCTGCGACGGGATGCCGCCCGGCGGGTCGCGGACATGGGCGAGTGGGACGGCGTGGCCATCGGCGGGCTGAGCGTGGGCGAGCCGAAGCCGGTCATGTTCGAGATGCTGGAAGCGCTGGAGCCCGAGCTGCCGGCGAGCGGACCGCGCTACCTGATGGGGGTCGGGTACCCGGACGACCTGCTGGAGTCGATCCGCAGGGGTTGCGACCTGTTCGACTGCGTGGCGCCTACGCGGAACGGGCGGAACGGCACGGCGTGGATCGACGGCGCGGGGCAGGTCAACGTCAAGGCGTCGTGGTACCGTCAGGACGATGGCCCGCTGGACGCCAGCTGCGACTGTTACGCGTGCACGCGCTACAGCCGGGCCTATATTCGCCATCTGTTCGTGGCGGGTGAGGTGCTGGGGTTGCGGCTGCTGAGCGTGCACAACATCCGGTTCCTGGTCCGGCTGGCGGAGCGGGCGCGGGAGCACATTGAGGCCGGCGATTTCCGTCGCTGGAGCGAGGACTGGCTCGGCCGTTACCATGCGGCGCGGGCCGAGGCGAAAGAGAGGACGACTTGACCGCGAACATGCTTGCGATCGTGGCCTCGCCCGAGGGGCAAACGTCGCTCATGCCGATGATCATCATGTGGACGGCGATCATCGCCATCTTCTACTTCCTGCTGATCCGGCCGCAGAAGAGGGCGCAGCAGCGGCACCAGGAGCTGGTAAAGGGGTTGAAGAAGGGCGATGAGGTGATGACCGATGGGGGGATCATCGGCCAGGTCATCCACCTGAAGGAGGACCGGCTCACGCTCCGGACCGGTCCCGACACCCGGATCGAGGTGGCGCGGGTCAAGATCGCCCGCGTGTTTGGCGCGGAAACGGAGCGGTAGAGGGCAGGATGGCACGCTTGGAGATCCGGATGTTGGGGGACCCCGTGCTACGGGCGCGGGCCGCCGAGGTGGACGCGGTGGACGCCGAGCTACGCGGTCTGGCGGACGCCATGTTCGACGCCATGTACGAGGCGGAGGGTGTGGGGTTGGCGGCGAACCAGGTGGGCGTAACGAAGCGGCTGATCGTGCTGGATCCAAGGGTGGACGACATCGAGCCCGTGGCGCTGGTGAACCCCCGGGTCGTGACCGAGGCGTCCGAGCGGGACCGGGCCGAAGAGGGGTGCCTGAGCATGCCGGGGCTCCGGGAGGTGGTGGAGCGGCCCGCGTCGGTCACGGTGGAGGCCCTGGACCTGGAGGGGCGCCCCGTCCAAATCGAGGCGGTGGGCCTTCATGCCCGGGTCCTCCAGCACGAGATCGATCACCTGGACGGCGTCCTGTTCTTCGACCGGGTGAGCCCGTTGAAGCGGCGGCTGCTCCTGAAGCGATGGGAGAAGTCCCGCTACGTCGCCGAGGGCGGCGGGATGTGAGGCCGTGAGGATCCTGTTCTGGGGAACGCCAGACTTCGCGCTGCCATCGCTTGGCGCGCTCCTCGGGGAGGGTCACGACGTGGTGGGGGTGGTGACTCAGCCGGACCGACCGCGCGGCCGGGGCCGGACCGCGACGCCGTCTCCGTCCAAGGAGTTCGCGCGCAGCGAGGGGCTCCCGATCCTTCAGCCGGAGCGGGCCCGGGACCCGGCCTTCCTGGACGTGGCGCGCAAGCTGGCGCCGGACCTGAACGTGGTGGTGGCCTACGGCCAGATTCTGAGCCGGGAGACCCTCGACCTGCCGGCCGAGGGGTCGATCAACGTGCACGCGTCGCTGCTGCCCGAATTGAGGGGGGCGGCGCCCATCAACTGGTCGATCATCCGGGGTCACGACCGGACGGGAATCACCACCATGCGGATGGTGGAAGCGCTGGACGCGGGGCCGATCCTCATGCAGGTCGAAGAGCCGATCCTGCCGGAGGAGACGGCCACGGACCTGACCGTTCGGCTGAGCGAGCTGGGTGCCCAGGCGCTCATCGAGACGCTTGCCCTCCTGCAGTTCGACGCCCTGGAGGAGACGCCGCAGGACGACGCCGCCGCCACCTACGCGCCGCGCCTGACGCGGGAGGACGCGCACATCGACTGGTCGGCGCCGGCTGTGGACGTGGCCAACCGGGTCCGGGGGCTGGACGCCGTGCCCGGCGCCTGGTCGACCCTGGCCGGCACGGAGCTCAAGCTCTATCGCCCGAAGGTGGCGGATACGGGGGTCGGCGGCGAGGCCGGGGTGATCCTGGAAGTGGATCCGTCCAACCCCCAGCAGGGGATGCTGGTGGGGTGTGGCGCCGGTGCGGTCTGGATCCGC
>CAYXJH010000445.1:0-2918 GCA_964465415.1 uncultured Gemmatimonadaceae bacterium | reverse complement strand
GGCTGGTTCGCGAGAAGTGATACTCGGGCAGACACGCTCTTCGTAGCCGCGAGCTGTCACCGGGTCAAGTGACGCCAGGCGCGTGCGGTAGGTCGGTCGCAGCCCAGGCGCTTCCGGACTCGGCGGCGCCGTGGCTGCGGATAGTGTACCCATTCGAAGCGATCAGGAGACGGCATGCCCTCAATGAATCTGAGCGTCGGAGGCTTGAGCATTGGCGGTCACTGACCAGGCCAGGGTGTCGACCGGGTGGACAGCGGGCCAGGGGCGCGGCTTGAAGCGGGCGGCCGCCCTCGTCCTGCCAGCATGGGTGCTGACCCTTGGCATCGACCTGTTTATCCATGCCGGCGCCATGGCCGACTTCTATATGCGGGAGATCCCATTCCTGGTGGACCCCGTGACCGCCTTCCGGCGAATCCCCGTAGGGTACCTGTCCTTTCTCCTTCTGACGGGCGCCCTGTACTGGCTGCTCTTGCGTTCAGGCACTCGTGGAGCAGGTGCCGGCCTTCGGTGGGGCACGCTGGCTGGATTGACAGTGTGGGGATCTCTGCTGCTGGGTCTTTGGTCCATCACTACCGCGCCTGCGGATCTTCTGTTGGGTTGGTGGTTGGGACAGGGACTGGAACTGGGTCTCGCCGGCGCGGTGCTCGGAGCGGGCCTCGGCGGGGTCTCCTTGCGACGAATATGGGGGTTGGTCGGCGGCGCCGTCCTGGTTCTGGTCGTTGTGGTCGTCGCGCTGCAGACGATGGGTTTGGCGCCGGCAGTGAAGCTGTCGTAGTAGGGCTGAAGCGTGGCATACGTATCCACCTGGTTAAACGGTGATGTCCGACTCCGGCCGCGCCGCAGCGAGCGCCCGTAGCAGTCCGGCGTTCTGAAGTGCCGGGACGACGGGGTCGTCGAGGCTGTACCCCGCGAAGATGAGAATCATGAGCTCTCACGCCCGGCGAGCGCGCGCGCCCGCGCCCCGGAGCCGCTACACCGGCGCGTTCGGCGGCGTCGAGGTTGACGTAAGCTCGGCAGCGCCCGCCAGGGTGTCGGTGAGCGGGTCCGGGGACGAGATGACCATCGTGGTGGATGGAACCGTGGTCCGGCTCCGGGTCCGCAACTGAGGAGCCCGAGGGTTCGCTGCAAGCGGGTCGCAGCGGAGCGTCGGTCGGAACACCGACAACGACACGTGGTAGAGGGATACCGGCGCTGACAACCGTCGTGCGTCATGGAGAACGCTGACGATGAACGATGCCCTGCTGGCGCGCCGGAAGTGCCAGATCCCGATGATGGCGGCTCTGTTGGCCTCGGCCGTCCCGGTCACCGCCCAGCAGGCGGATGTGGATTCAGCGATGCCTCCCGGTGTGCTCGAGGCGGCTGAATCGCTCGTGGTCCACGCGCAATCCGTCGACCGCGTCTGGCCCGGTTTCTGGGTCCGGCCGCGGCCCTACGTGATCCTCGACTTTGAGCGTCAGGATCGGGCGCTGCTCGTCACACCGGGCGAGCCCCTCGACCGCTACGCACCGGTCCCGGATTCTGGGCTTCCCCCCGCCCTTCGGGGCCAGGTGTACGTCCGCGACGGGGAATTCGATAGCGGTTTCCTCTCAGCGGCCGGGCCGGTGCCCGACGAGCGGACACCGACTCCGGTGCCGCTGGTTTCGCCCCTCCTGCGGGGGTACACACAGACCTCCCTCATCCTTCACGAGACGTTTCATCTGTGGCAGCGCGCCCGTTGGAACGACCACCACCGTCGCCCGCCGGTCGACTGCACTCCCCAGCGGTACGAGGGAGTGGTTGCGAAGCTACCGCCGGGATTCGATGCCGCCGCGGAACGTGAGCTACAGCACCTCGCCCGGGCCGTGGCTGCGTCGGACGATGAGCGCGCGGAGGCCGTACGGTCATTCCTCGGCGTTCGTCTCGAGCGGCTCCTGCCCGCCGACCCGCTGTTCCTTGCAGTGGACCAGCGGCAGGAGCGCGTGGAAGGCACGGCGGAGTTCACGGGGCTCGCGGGCGGCCTCGCGATCCTGTACCCGGACACGACCGTGGCGGGTCAGGCGTTGCAGGACTCGCTCGTGATCCGACTCGGCGACTTCGACCGGCGCGCGGACGAGATGCAGCTCGACCCTTCCCGCAGGGCCGCGATGCGGGCCTATTACGGGGGTGCGGCCATGGCCTTCCTCCTCGACCGCCTCCGCGTTGATGGCTGGCGGAACGACATCGAGCAAGGCGACTTTCTCGATGTCGTCCTCGCCCGGCATCTCGGCGACGCCGCGTACCTCGTCCGCCTCGAAAAACACGGTAGGCCGCGAGGGTGCTGAGGCCGCTCGGCCTCCTGTGTGCCGGAAGTACCCGCGCATCTGAGCGCCCGAGGCTCCAGGAAGGCGCGATCTGGTCGTTGGCCGCTGGCGCTGCGTCGCGGGGGGTCCGGGGCGGCTCCTCATTGCCTGGACGGACTGGCACGACCCACTCCGCATGAGGTTTGCATCGCGCGAAAGGTGTATATACACTACCCGCAGTCGCGTCCGCAAGCGGATGGCAGAACCGCGAGCCGACCGGCGTTCCTGTCAGCAGTGAAGCCGCACCGTCCCCATGCTGGAGCACTGACCATGCGCGCAATGCAGGTATTCGGTCTCGTCGCACTTGTCGCCTGCACGTCGATCGATCAAACCGATCTCACGGATCCTGACGAATCCGACACCGCCGTCCGGGCGGTGAGCGAGGTTGGCGAGTCGTTCACTCTCGCCCCGAATCGGGAGCGGAGCATTCCGACTGTCGGTCTCGTCGTGCGCTTCGTGGACGTCCCCACGGATCACCGCTGCCCGCTGGACGTGACGTGCGTATGGGAGGGGGATGCCGAGGTGCTGGTGACCGTCGTGCAGGACGGCGAGGCGCGGACGTTCCGCCTCCATACGCCCCGGGACCTGATCGGCCCCACC
>CAYXJH010000444.1:0-2930 GCA_964465415.1 uncultured Gemmatimonadaceae bacterium | reverse complement strand
CGGCAGAGAAGACGCCGGCGCTGTCCACAGCCGGATGAACCCGTGCGACGAAGCGCGCACCCGCGGTCTCCTCGTGCTCCCTGATCTTCTCCATGGACTTGGGCCGGGACATCGCGGAGCTGCCGTACCCGGTGAACGACGGCATGGTCCTCGACGGACGTGGCGATCCAGATGTGCTCGGGGACCACGTCGTCGCCGAATGGGGGTGCGGGGGTAGGGTCGACGCCCGTCGCTCCGCCCGTGCGGCTCACCGTGCCGGGCGCGTCACCCTACGCCCGCCAGGGTCGCGGCCCGGAACTGGATGGCGTCGAGCTGATGGCGGGCCTGGCCGATGGACTCGAGGAAGGGCAGCCAGCGCGGGTCGGCGTGGAGGTTGGCCAGCAGCGGGTCCACGTGGGTGCCGAGCCTGCCGCCGGCCTCGGCCTCGACGGACCGGGCCAGCCACTGGAACGCGCGGTCGACCTCACCGCGATAGGCCAGCGCGGTCGCAACGGCGTAGGGGTCCTCCTCCCCGCGCGAACGGATCAGGGTGTCCATGGCGGCGTCGGACGCGGCGCGGTCGCCGAGGGCGTGATGCGCCAGGGCCAGACCCCGCAGCCGGGCAGCCGCGCGCGGCTCCTGCACGATCGCCTCCAGCGCGGCCTGCGGCTCCTCCTTTAAGAGCAGGGCGACGCCGATGAAGAAGTGCGCGTTCAGCCGGCCGGGACTCAGCCGGAGCGACGTGCGGTAGGACGTGATGGCGTCGTCCCAGCGGCCCGCGCGGAGGTAGGTGTGACCGAGGTTGCTGTGGCCGACGGAGCCGACGGGGTCGCGGGCCCTGGCGTACTCCATCAGGCGATGGCCGTCTCCAGGCGGCCCAGGGCATAGACCAGGATCGCGGCGTTCCCGATGGTGGGGAGGTGGGCCGGGTCGAGGGCCAGGGCGCGCTCGTAGTGCCGGGCGGCCGCGGCCAGGTCGTGGCCGTGGTGCATGGACCACGAGCCGAGACTGGCATGGGCCGGGCCGAAGTCGGGATCGATGGCCAGCGCGCGCTCCGTCGTCTCGAGGGCCAGGGCTGCGCCCTCCTCGCGGGAGCGCAGGCCGAGGGCGATCTCGTTGAAGTAGCCCCTGGCCAGGTCGACCCAGGCTGCGGCGTACTCCGGGTCGATGGCCAGTGCACGCGCCAGCAGCGTCCTGGAACGCTCGTAGCCCTCGGCCGTGCCCAGGAGGCCCAGATGGCGGCCTTCCAGGTACAGCGAGTACGCGTCGGGGTTCGTCGCCGCGACCTTCGGCGCTTCGCCCAGCAACGTGACCTTCAGCTGGGCCACCACCGCCGCGGCGATCTCGTCCTGGATGGCGAAGATGTCGTCCAGGGCCCGGTCATAGGTCTCCGACCACACGTGGGCGTCGGTCCCGGCGTCGACCAGCTGCACGGTGATGCGCACCCGGCTGCCGGCCTTCCTCACCGAGCCCTCCAGGACATGGGCCACGCCCAGGCGCCCGGCGATCTCGGGGATCTCCAGCCCCTGGTCCCTGAACGAGAACGACGACGACCGGGACGTGACCCGGAGCTCGGGGATCTTCGCCAGCAGGTTGAGCAGCTCCTCCGAGATCCCGTCGGAAAAGAACACGTTGGCCGCGTCGTCGCTCATGTTGACGAAGGGGAGCACCGCGATGGACGGAGCGCCCGTGGCGGCGGCAGTGCCGGGCGCGCTACCCGGGGCGTCGCGCCCCGCAAACCACAGCCGCTCCGCGCCCACCAGGACGACGACGCCCAGCGCGCCCACGACGATGAGCCGACCCAGACGCCGGCCCGTCCGCCCCGCACCCGTCGCCCGGCGGGACGTCGTCCTCGCTCCGCCGCAGGCCGTCGGGTGTCAGCTCATAGGCCCAGGAGAGGAAGAGCGCCAGCGGGAAGCCGAGCATCAGGAGAACGATCACGAACGTCACGGTCCAGTCCGGGAGACCCAGGCGTGGGAAGACGGTGTCGCTCACCTCGATCAGCGCCCACGCCACCACCGCGTACGCCGCGGCCGCGCGGAACACGTTTCGTCGCTTGAGCTCGCTGAAGAATGGCACGTGATCCTCGGGATCGAGACGGGCGGGTGGTCGGCGCTGCGGTCCGCGTGGGGAAGCGACGCGGTCGGCATGCAGCGGAGTGGGGCCCGCGAGCATCGCTGCCAAGATAGCGTCGGGACCGCACGGCGACCAGATCCGGGCAGCCCGGAAACCTTTTCCCGGAGGTCCGAGGTCGACGTCGAAGTCGATGTCGATGTCGATGTCGATGTCGACGCGCGCCGCAGGATCCCGTCCCGGTCCACCACCCGACCGTCGAGGATGACCTCGTGGATCCGGCGGGTGTTCCGGATGTCGTCCAGCGGGTCGGCGTCGAGGATCAGGAGGTCGGCGCGCTTGCCGACCGCGATGGTGCCGATCTCGGCGTCGGCGCCCAGGACGCGGGCGGCGTTGGCGGTGGCGGCCACGATGGCCTCGAGGGGGGAGAGCCCGGCTGCGACCATCCCCTCCAGCTCGACGTGGATGGCGCCGGGGAGGGCGGGGATGTCTGTGCCGGTGGCCATGGCGACGCCGCCGTCGTGGAGCGCCGACACGATGCTTTGCCAGCCGCGGAGGTAGCGCGCCTCGTCGTCCGGGTCCCGCGGCCTGTCCCGGATCCAGCGCCAGGTCCGCCGGAAGACGGGCGGGACGAGCGGTCCGATCCCCGGGTCGTCCTGCAGGTCGGGCTCCTCGTCCAGTATCCGGCGGGGCCCACCGGCGACGGCGAGGGTGGGGACGGCACGGACGCCGGCGTGGAAGTAGAGCTGGACCAGGTCGTCGCGGGGGCGGGCGGCGGACCGGTCGTCGCAGTGGTTGAGGTGCTCGATCTGGTCGATGCCGGCGTCAATGAGCGGAAGCTGGTGGGCGCAGTGGCCGCCGACGCGGAGGCCGCGGTC
>CAYXJH010000443.1:0-2932 GCA_964465415.1 uncultured Gemmatimonadaceae bacterium | reverse complement strand
AGCCGGCACCGACGGCCGAGCCGGCGCCGGCCCGGGTCGGCTGCGCCCTCCCGTTCGTCCTGGGAGCCGCGATCGTCACCGGGCTGTTGTTGCTCTTCTTCTATCTGCTCGTCTTCTGGGGCCGGTAAGCCCGCAATGTAGGGTCGATCCGTTCGCTGCGTGAGGTTTGGCTGCACCCGCCCGCTCGAGAGGCGGTTACCGGATGGCCTCCCCTATGGCTTGGTCTCGGGTCTCGGGTCTCGGGTTTCGGGTCTCGGGTTTCGGGTTTCGGGTCTCGGGTCTCGGGTCTCGGGTTTCGGGTCTCGGGTTTCGGGTCTCGGGTCTCGGGTCTCGGGTCTCGGGTCTCGGGTCTCGGGTCTCGGGTCCCGCGAACCTTGACAGGCACACGCCGGTCCGGCGATATTCTTCGGCGGCGATGTCCCGGGCGAGTGTCCCGGGGACCGGTATCGAAAGGACCTGGGCGCTACACCGCCTGGGTTTTTTCTTTGCCCGCCATGGACCGGTGGGATCGTGTGGTACGGATAAGGCCGTCCCCGAGAGCACCAGAACACAGGGAGTACGGTACATGCGTACCAGGGGAACCGTGAAGTGGTTCAACGATCAGAAGGGCTTCGGCTTCATCACGCCGGAGGACGGTGGCAAGGATTGCTTCGTCCATCATTCGGCCATCAACGGGAGCGGCTTCAAGAGCCTGACCGAGGGTGAGACGGTGGAGTTCGACGTCGTGCAGGGCCAGAAGGGCCCGGCGGCGGAGAACGTGAGCCGCGCCAGCTGACGCGATTCGATCGCTTCACGAGAAACCGCCCCGGCCATGCCGGGGCGGTTTTTTTGTGGCCGCGGTTCGGCCGCGGGACGGCGCGAGGATCCCGCTCAGGGAAAACGGCGGTACCAGGGACTGGGCGTGAGGAGGCCGTCAGCGATCGCAGCGATTTCCTCCTCCTCCCGCCACCGGGACTCCAACTCCTCCAGCTCAAGTTCGAGCAGTCGACGCTCCATGTCCGCATTCAGCGCTATCTCCAGGGCGAAAGAGCGCGTTTTCGTCAGCGCACCCAAGCTGAGTCCACGCAGGCAGACCTGCCGGACCAGGTCCTCGGCCGTCGGGTAAGACTCCACCACGCCCATGGCCTCCCCGACCACCGCCTCCGTTCCGCCAGCGAAGTTGGTGTGGGCCAGCAGCCGCCGCAGGACGTGCTCGGCTGCGACGCCCGTGATCAGGTGGCCCGTCTCGTCTGGTTCGTCACCCTGCGAGCCCATCTCTGCAGCGCATCGGGCGCAGCCGTACCAAATGGCCACCATGCCATAGGGACCCTGGCGAATCAGGAGTTGGTCCCATTCGTTGAACAACACTTCCTTGAGCGTTGTGCCACAGCCGTCGCAAGTCACCTCGCCCCGCCAGGCCACCTTCCCGAACTTCATCGTGCGCGCTCGTCCGATCCATTGGTTCGGGTCGCTCAGGCCCCAGGGGGTAACGGCAATCAGCGTTGCGAGCACCGCCCATACCATCCCCTTACGTACCTCACGCTTCGCCGACCTCCGTCGCGCCGAGAACTCACGGCCGTACCGCCACCAGCTTTCCTCGCGTAGCCCCGCCTTCCCCACGCGTACGATCTCAAGGTCATCTGCCTCCAGTAGCGCGATCTGGTCCGTCTCGCCCAGCAGGCGCGCGCGGTCCCGCGTCAGACGCTCCAGGTCCTCGAGCACCTCCCACCGCATCTCGAACGGCGCCAGTGTCCATCGCCCGCATGAGGAACATACCCCCCAGAGCCGCCCACGAAACGGGTCGTAAGCGACGCGGCGGCCGCTGGCGAATCGCTCCAGCGTCTGGTTTTCCGGGAACGGCTGGTGACAGAACAGGCACGTGGTCAACATGATCGTCCTAAAGCGTACAACACCAACCCCGGCAATTGGTTAGCTGATTCGACCTCTCGGCTGTCGCGGTCTATTCGGGCGAACCATGCGGCGCACGCAATCACCAACACGTAACGCGATTGGCGCCTTTCTTATTGGTTGGTCCGCCACCCAGCCCGGTCCAGGGCGTACTCGACGGGCGCGGGCAGCGTACCGCGGAGAGCGGTCCCGCGAGCGGCGTCGCGAGGCCCGGCTCGGTCCGAGGGGCTGGAGCCGTTGGCGTCCGGGAGGAGCCGGTTGATGACGGTGAGCGCCCGTACGGTGGCGCCCGGGGCCAGGTCGTGGATCATGCGGAGGGTCTTCGCCTGCCAACTCAGGGTCACACGGGCCTCACGACGCCGAATCGCCGTCACGATGCGGCGAGCGGCGCGCTCGGCGCTCATCGTCGATAAGGGCAGGATCGACCCGAGCACGAACCACATGTACTCCTTCTCGGGCTGTCCCCTGTACTCGACGTGCACCGGTGAGCCGGTCCGCATCAGCCCCGGCACGACGGTGGTCACGGCGATGCCATCGTCCGCGACCTCGGACCGGAGCCCGTCGGAGAAGCCGAGCTTGGCATGCTTCGCCGCATTGTACGGCAGGAGGTGGGGGACGGAGACCGACGCGGCGATGGACGTGATGTTCACGATTCGGCCGTCACCACGCTCGCGCATGTGGGGGATCACCGCCAGCGTCGTGTGCACCGTGCCCCAGTAGTCCGTATCCATCGCTGCATGGTAGTCCTCCAGCCGCGTGGTCTCGAACGGTCCCACCTGGATGATCCCGGCGTTGTTGATCACCACGTCGATCCGGCCCAGCTCGGTCATGATCCTCGCGACAAGGCGTCGTACGGCGAGCTCGTCGCCCACATCGCAGGGCCACCCGTGCACCTCCCCAGCCGTGTCGCGCCGGAGACGCTCGACCGCGCGATCGAGCGTCTCTTCGTCCCGGCCACAGATCACGACCACGCACCCTTCACCGAGGAGCCGCCGAGCGAGCAGGTACCCGAGCCCGCGCGACCCGCCCGTCACCAGGGCGACCG
>CAYXJH010000442.1:0-2943 GCA_964465415.1 uncultured Gemmatimonadaceae bacterium | reverse complement strand
ACCGGTTCTTCGACGGTCGCGACGATCCGACGCTCCGGCCGCGCCCCGCGCCGATCCCGCTACCGTGGCCGTGACCGTTCGCCCGTTCCGCCGTCCCGTTCGCCGATCCGTATCGTGCCGAACACCCGGGCACCCTCTTCCAGGCCGACCCGGGGCGCGGTGACGTCTCCATCCACTTCGGCCGTCGCTTCGAGGCGGAGCCGGCGGGCAGCTACGATGGCGCCCGCCACCTTCCCTCGAACCACGGCCTCATCCGCCCGCATGCCGCCGCCTACCGCGCCGCTGGCGCCGATCTCGACCTGGGGCGCGGAGACGGTGCCGTCAACCCGGCCGTCGATGATCACCCCGCCCCCGGCGGGTGATCCGTCCGGGCCGGCCACGGCCCCGCCGATTCGACCGTCCCGCCCCACGGTCAGCCGGTGGGCGCGAACGTCGCCTGTCACATGCCCGTCCACCCGCAACGCCCCGGACGTTTCACAGCTACCGTCCAGCACCGTGCCGGAGGCGATCAGGGAGTCCACCCCCGGCGCGGCCGGCCGCGCCGGCACGACCTCCTCCTCTTCCCCCGTTTCCCGCTTCGATCGAATGAGCCCCACGTCCTCGCCCTTTCCACATATGGTTGAACGACGCCGCCAGGAATGCCGGCGACGACTTGCCTGCTAACGACGGTCGAGCGGCCCGCACGCGATCGCCTGCATGTCCGCCCCGTGGAGGTTGACCACCCGGTTGCCCATGTCCAGCTGGTCCAGGCCCGGACCCTCCTGGTCCAGCAGCGCGGTCTCCAGCTCGTCCAGTGACCGGCTCGCTTCGTACTCCAGCTCGCCGTCTCCATCCGTTTGCGGGTAGTGGTCGCCGCGCGGCGCCGACTCGTTCGCGGCGGACAACTGGTCGTCCAGATTCAGCAGAATCCCGCCGGCCTGGTCGCAGCTCGCGTTCATGTGAATGTGCTGTGGGACCCGGACGTTCGCATCGAGGCCACTCGCCACGACGGTCACCTGAATCCGCTCCGCGTCCATCGTCACCGTCGCCGTGCCGGTCACCCCGGAGCCACCGACCTCCGTCAGCCGGGCCTCGTAGACCTGGCCACCAGCTGGCTCAACCGGATCCTCCACCGCCGGGTCCGCCATGGGCAGGTCGTTCTCTGGCGCAGGGGCCGGGCAACCTGCCAGCATCAGGGCAGCGGCTCCGACGAGGGTCATGGCCGGCAATCCGCGCGGCGCGTGTCGCATGAAGATCCTCCTGTGGTGCACTCGAGGCAATCCCCGACGCCGTACGCAAGAATCATTCAATGCCGCTGCTGCATTGGAGGGCCATGATCGGTTATCTTCTCGCGGTGCCGAGATAGCTCCTCCCAACGCGACGCGATCCATGGGTCTATTCGAGTTCATCCTCATCCTGGTGTTCCTCGTGCTCGTTTTCGAGGCGGGTACCAAGCTCCTGATGCCCGTCTCTCGCCGGCTGGCCGACCTGATCGGTGACATGGTCGATGAGCGCCGGGGGATCCGAGGGTCCGGCAGCCCGACCGAATCCGCGCAGGTGTCCGACGCGACCCTGGAGGAGGTGGAGGATCGGCTCGCCCGGATCGAAGACCGGTTGGCATTCCTCGAAGAGCTGAAGGCCCCGCCGCGCCGCCGCGCCATCGGTCGATCCGACCACCCCGATCTCTGAAGGGTCACGACAGGCCCGTCAGCCTGCGGGCCGGCCGGCCCGCCCCGGTGGCGACGGGCGGGGAATACGGTGGACGGTCCCGAGACTCGTGTACTCATCCATGCCCAGCCTTCCCACCGGTCGTAGCGATCCCACATCGACATGGAAGCTTTCGGGATCCCACGTCAACCCGTGACCGAGCCGGACCGCCAGCACCTCGCCGATCACCAGCACGTTGGGCGCGGGGGTCAGATCGACGTCCCGGAACAGCCGGCACTCGAACGTGGCCACGGCGTCGGCGACGATCGGCACGTCCACCCGTGACGCGTCCGCCACCGAGACGCCAGCCTCGTGGAACTCGTCCACGTCCGGCGGCCACTCCGCCGAGCTTCGTACCATCACGTCCAGCTGTCGCTCACCCACCAGGTTGACGGCGAAGACACCCGTCTCACGGATGTTCGCCAGCGTGTCCTTGACGCCGGCCCGTCGGCGGCCGATGGACGCGCCCACCAGCATGGGGGAGGCCGACAGGGCGTTGAAGTAGCTGAAAGGTGCCAGGTTCCGGCGACCCTCCGGAGACCGCGTCGAGATCCACGCAATGGGCCGGGGCACCACAAGCGACGAGAGGAGCCGGTATCGCTGTCGGGGCTCGAGCCCGGATGGGTCGATGAGCGCTGTCACTGTATCTCCTGGTTGTCACCCAACGTAGCAGGCCCGACAAGGTATGTCTTCCGTTGGGCGGGTGATACGCCCCCGCGCCGTGCACCACGAGAATCTTGACCAGCCCGGCTCACGGATGAACCATTCGCTGTCATGATGACATGCCCGGATTGCCACGTGCGCATGGGGGAGGCGGCCGTATCGGGCGTTCGGCTCGACCGCTGCCTCGTCTGTGGCGGCATCTGGCTGGACGAGGGCGAGATCTTCCATTTCACCCGTAAGCCTCTAGAGGTGGCGGAGCTACTCCGTGAGGCGGCGGCCGCCGGTATCCCATCGGAGCGGGCGAGCCCCCGCTCCGGCCGCGGTATGGAATCGGTCTCCCTGGCACCGGGGCTCGCTGCCCACCGCTGCCCCATCACGAACGGCCTGTGGATGACCGCCGCGGTGCTGGATCGGCTGCCGTCGATCGGTGTCGACTTGACCTCGGACTCCCTGCCGCACGTCGAGACGGCGGTCGCCGGGGCCGGTCATGGCGCGACCGCCATGATCCCGACGGAGGAGGCGGAAGGCGAAGGGGTTTTCTCGGCTCGGCCGATCGCGCCCGGCCGGGGCCTGGCGGCCGGCGTCGTTCGCGGA
>CAYXJH010000441.1:0-2945 GCA_964465415.1 uncultured Gemmatimonadaceae bacterium | reverse complement strand
CGTCGCCGTCGTCGGCGCGGTGGTTGTGCTGGCACTTGCTGGCCTGTCCCGCCTCGTGCTGTCGCGCAGCGCCGCTCCCGCGCTCGATCCCCAACGGGTGCTGGTCGCCCCGTTCGGGAACCGCACCGGTCAGGCGGCGCTCGATCCCGTGGGCAGCATGGCGGCCGACTGGATCATCGAAGGGCTGGCGCACACCGGCATGCTCAAGGTGGTGCCGTTCACATCTGCGCTCAGCTCCGCCCGCCACCTCGGGGACACTATCGATCCAACCGACACCGTGGAACGCCAGCAAGCGTTGGCACGCCAGACCGCTGCCGGAATCGTGGTCTCGGGCTCCTACTACCTGCAGGGCGACTCGATCTACCTGCAGAGCCGCATCACGGGTGCGATCTCCGGGACGGTGCTCGAGGCGCTCGAACCGGTGAGCGCGCCCGCGAGTCAACCCCTCAACGCGGTGCAGGAGTTGCGACAGCGGGTGGTGGCCAGCCTGGCGCCTCACGTCGATCCTCGACTGCGAGATCACGCCCGGGTCGTCAGCCGGACTCCGTCGTACGATGCGTATCGCGAGTACGCGGAGGGAATGGAACGGTACGTCGCCAACCAGGACTGGCGCGGCGCCCTGGTCCACTTCGCCCGCGCCACCCAGCACGACCCGGAGTTCACGCTGCCCATGGTCCGTGCGGCGGTCATTCACCTCCAGACCAACAATCCTGTCGCCGCGGATTCCGTCAGCCGGTTGCTCGAGCCCCGCCTCGACCAGCTCGCCGAGTTCGACCGCCTCACCATCACGAGCGCCGCGGCCTGGGCGAACGGGGACCACGCGCGCACCTACAGGGCGGCGGCGCGGGCGGCGCAGCTGGCCCCCAACACGATGCCCCACTATCTGCTCGCCAATACGCTGCTCGCGCTCAACCGTCCGGGCGAGGCGCTCCGCGTGCTGAAGGAGCTGGATCCCCACCGCGGTGAGCTGCGTGGCTGGTCTTCCTACTGGATCCGGTTGGCCGAGACGCACCACCGTCTCGGCGATCACCGCGAGGAACTGCAGGTCGCGCGGCGTGCGCGACACTTCCTCCCGGAGTCCGACGCGCTGCGACTCGAGGTACGTGCGCTCATTGCCCTGGGGAAGGTGGCGGAGGCGCTGCGGGCATTGGAGGACCACCTGGCTACACCCGACGATGGTCGGCGCGGGAGCATGTTGCAGCATACGGCGCTCGAGTTGTACGCCCATGGCCATGCCGACGCGGCGCATCGCCTCTTCGAGAGGAGCCTGGCCTGGTACGCCGCCCGTCCCGGCGTGCCAACCCGCGCGCTGGGGGAGGCGTACTACCGCGCCGGCCGCTGGAACGACGCCGAACAGGTCCTGCGCGACGTCGCGGCACGCATGCCCGAGGACCTCTACGTTCGCGGCCTGCAAGGCGCCGTTGCCGCTCGCCGAGGTGACCGCCCCGAGGTCGAGCGCATCTCTGCATGGCTCGCCGATCTCGAGCAACCGTACCTGCTGGGTCAGAACACGTACTGGCGCAGCCGCATCGCCGCCCTGCTCGGCGAGCACGATGAAGCCGTCGACCTGCTGCGGACGGCGTACATCGAGGGCAAGTGGAGCTGGCTCGACGTCCACTACGAGCCCGACCTCGAGGCCCTGCGCCGTCATCCACGTTTCCGCGAGCTGCTGCGGCCGAAGGGCTAGCAGAGGGGAGTGGCACGACGGCGGCCTCTTAGCTTTGGGATGCAAAGTACTTGACAGGAACCGGGGGCACCGCTATTTCATCCACCATGAACGTTCCGCTACCCCAGGATCGAACCGACCCGCCCATCGCCTTGCACGAGCGCGCCATGGACGATCTGCGTTTCATCCGGCGGACGATGGAACGGGCCGGCTCGTTCACGGCGGTGCCGGGGTGGGGCGGCGTGGCCATGGGCGGGACCGCGCTGGTCGCGGCACTCCTGGCTTCGCGGCAGCCGACCCCGGACCGGTGGCTGACGCTGTGGCTGGCGACGGCGGCCGTCGCCGTCCCGATCGCTGCCGGTCCGCTGTCGCTGAAGGCGCGTCGGGCGCGCGTGCCGTTGAGTACGGGTCCTGGGCGAAAATTTCTGCTGAGCTTCCTGCCCCCCGTCACGGCGGCAGTGGTGCTGACGTGGGCGCTGGTCGCGCAGGGCGCGATCGCGCTGCTGCCTGGCCTGTGGCTGCTGTCGTATGGCGCGGCCGTCGTCACGGCGGGCACGTTCTCGGTCCGGGCGGTGCCGCTCATGGGCATCGGGTTCATGGTAATGGGCGCGGCCGCGCTGGTGACACCGGCCGCGTGGGCCAATGCCTGGATGGCGGCCGGCTTCGGTGGCCTGCACATCGGGTTCGGGCTCCTGATCGCGAGGCGGCACGGTGGCTAGGCGAGGGGCGGGGGCGGAGACTGCGCGACGCGAGCCGGAGCACGATAGAGAAGGGGATGCACCCGTGGCTCCAGCGCAGGGTCGGAAGCGCGCGCGCAGGAAGACGCCGGTCCAGTTGGACCGCGTCATCCACGAGCGCGTGCGCCTCGCCATCGTGAGCGCGCTGGCGGGGGCGGAGTCGCTGAGCTTCAACGAGCTCAAGGACTTGCTCGACATCACGGACGGCAACCTGAGCGTGCATGCTCGCCGCCTCGAGGAGGCCGGCTTCATCGCATGTGAGAAATCGTTCGTCGACCGCGTGCCGCGCACGGAGTACCAGCTGACCACCGCCGGGCGCAGGGCGCTCGACGACTACCTCGACCACATGGAATCCTTGATCCAGCGGGTGCGCGAGGGCTAGCCCCGAGGTTGCCCAGGCGGGGGCCGTACTAAGGAGCTCAACTTTATGGCACAAAGTACTTTGATGGACATCAGAGAGACCCATGTCGCGATCATCATGGACGGAAACGGTCGCTGGGCACAGGCGCGCGGGCTGCCGCGCAGCGCCGGCCACCGCGCCG
>CAYXJH010000440.1:0-2962 GCA_964465415.1 uncultured Gemmatimonadaceae bacterium | reverse complement strand
CCGAGGTCGCGGACCGGGCCGCTGTGCTCGCGGCGGCGAACCTCGTCGTTCGCGCCACCTACGAGGTGGGCCGTGCGCTCGAGTCCGAGGAGGCACCGGTCCTGTACGCGCTGGGGGCCGCGCTCCATGCCCGTGTTCTGCCCGGGCAGGGCGTGCGGGTCGGGCGGGCGCTCCAGCGACAGGAGGGCTCCTGGAACGATGAGCTCCTGCGCATGGTCTACCCGTTCCCCTATCGGGCGGCCATCGAGCGGGAGTCCAGACGGAACGGGCTGGACCCGTACCTGGTCGCCGGGCTCATCCGCCAGGAGTCGGGGTTCAATCCCGTCGCCCGCTCGCCCGCGGGCGCCGTGGGGTTGATGCAGATCATGCCCGGGACCGGGACGAGCCTGGCCCGGGAGCTCGGCGTCAACCCGTTCCGGACCGCCCGGCTGACCGAGCCGGAGCTCAACGTGCGAATGGGCACCCGGTACCTGGCCACCATGCTCGGCCGCTACGGCGGCCGGACGACGGATGCGTTGGCGGCCTACAACGCAGGACCCACCCGGATGAGCCGGTGGCGAGCGTTCCCAGAACACGGGGACGCGGAGCTCTTCACCGAACGGATCCCGTTCGCCGAGACCCGCGACTACGTGCGGATCGTCCAGACGAACGCCGCGATGTACCGGGCGATCTACGACGGCCGCTGAAACCGGACGGTTATCGGGCGAACCCGTCCGGGTGTAAACGGTTCCCCAGGGCCGCTACCGGGATCCGGTAGATGGTGCCATCGGCATCCGCGGCGAAGGGATCACGGCGGACGAAGAACAGGGTGTCTTCGTCCGGTGAGAACGATGGGTGGAACTCGTCGAGCGGCGAGTTGACCGGCGGGCCGAGATCGAGGGCATCCGACCACTGGCCCCCGCGAACATGGCTCACCATGATCTCGCCAAAGCCGGTACCTTCCGGGTCGCGGACGTCCAACCGCGTGAAGAGCAGACGCCGGCCGTTCGCGGAGATGGCAGGGTTGAACTCCCAGGTATGCTCGGCGTTGACCCCACCACCCAACGGCTCGGGCTCCTCATAGCCGTCAGAGGTTCGCCTGGCGACCCAGATGTTCCACCCCTGCTGGAGCCCCGGACGCGGTCGGTTGCTCGCGAAGTAGAGGTTCCCGTCCCGATCCACGCTGGGGTACAGGTCATCGTGGGTGGAGCTGGCGGTCGGGACGATCGTCGGGTCGCTCCACCCCTCCGGGGTCCGCTCCACGACCCAGGTGTTCAGGTCCGGCCGGTCTTGTCCATCGATCGGCCGGATCGATGAGAAGTAGAGCCGCCGGCCGTCCGGGGAGATGAACGGGTCGATATCGCTGAACGTCCCGGAGAACGGCGCGATCTCCGGCGTTTGCCAGTCTCCCGCGACGCGCACGGATCGGTAGATGAACGCCTGCCGGCTCACGGGGAAGAAGGACTCGCTCCTGCCGAAGTACGCGGTGTCACCGTCGACGGTGAACGTGATCCGGTACTGCTCCTGCTCATCCGAGATGACCCCGGGCGCAAAGACCTGCGGCCCGACCGGCGACCCGCCGTCCCCGTCCGCCGCGCCGGAAAACAGACCCGCGCGGATCGCTCGGGAAAACCCGGGATCGTCCAGGGCGGCCGCCACGCGGTCGTTGACGAAATGGGCGGTCCGAGCCGCCTCCATGGGGAGGTCGGTGTCGATCCAACCGCGACGGTATGCCTCGTCGAACGAGTAGCCCGGCATCACCCCGATACGCCAGCTCACGGGGATCTCCACCATCTGGTTGATGGGACGGATCAGGTTGGTGGTGCAGTTGTTGGTCAGCGTGTGGTAGAACTCCGGCTGCCGCTCGATCTCTTGCGCCCGCCCGACCAGTGCGGCGAACAGCTCCCGGGCCTGCCCGGGCTCGACGCGGATCGGGAAGAGGTACACCGGATCGCCCCACGCCACGGCTCGGAGACGGAGCAGGTCCTGCTCGGTGCCGAACACGAAGAGGGTCTCGTACGTGGGCAGGAGACCGCGGACGGCGGAATACCTCTGACCCTCGACCCTCCTCGCCTCGACGGACACGACGACAAAACGCCCGTCCCGCATCTCGAAGCTCAGGAACGGATGGGCCAGCGCCCTCACGCGGGAGCTGAACGGAGACAGCGCGAACCAGATGCGCTCCACGTCCGAGATCCGATAGCTCGCCTCGGTCCACCGGGTCTCACTGGTCCCGTCGGGGAAGTGGCGGGAGTCCCGGAGGTTGCCGATATGGAGGGAGTCGCCGACCACCGTCAGGTCGGCGATCCGCTGGTGGCCGTCCTGCCAGGCGCGGTCATGGGTCGGCTCCGCGCGGTGCCAGGCGACGCCGAGGGAGCCGGCGCCGAGGGCGATCGTGGCCGCGATCATGGCCGCGGCCCGTACGCCGGCTCGCCTACGCATCGATCTCCCGCCGCGTACGTTCGACCCGGCTGCGGATCTCGGTGCGCAGGCGCTCGAACTCGCGCCGGAACGTCGGATCGTGCCTGATGCGATCGTACGTGCCGGTGTCGGGCACCAGGAACTGCGCCGTGGGTGAGAAGTCGACGGATCGGCGGAGCCATTCGATGGTCCCGGCAGGGTCGCCGATCCACGCGTGGTACTCCGCGATATCGGCGGCAACGCCGCCCGGGTTGAGGGGCAGCTCGGTGGCCGTGGGGGAGACGGCCGCCGCGAACGATTCGATGATCGCGCGGGCCTCCTCGCCGCGGCCCAGGGAGTGCAGGCACATGGCCCGTAGCGCGAGGTACGGCCCCAGGTCTGTCCGGACGCATTCGTCCGGCCGGCCGAGCAGGAGCAGCGCCCGCGCCTCCTGACGGGCGGGGTTCGGGAAGTCCGGCCGGAGCGACCGGGCGAGGCGAGCGGAGCGCAGCGCGTCTTAGTAACGCCGGGCCAGCACGAGCGCCATGGCGCTAAAGTCGTGGTGCCCGGGCGCGAGCGGGTC
>CAYXJH010000439.1:0-2977 GCA_964465415.1 uncultured Gemmatimonadaceae bacterium | reverse complement strand
GAGCCGTCACCCTGCCGGCCCTGAGGCAGATACCCAACCCGCCCGTGTCGAACGACCCCGCCCGCGGTTGGCGCGAGCTCCCCGGCCAGGATCCGGGCGAGGGTCGTCTTCCCGGTCCCGTTGCGCCCCACCAGCCCGGTACGCTCGCGCCCGAACCCGAGGCTGAGCCCCGAGAAGAGGGTGCGGCCGTCCGGCAGCGTATGGCCTAGCTGATCTGTCGATAGGAGAACGTCGGATGAACGTGACATACAATGCGGCTCCTGGCCCGGAGGTTCATGGGATTCTCGATCGAAAGAGCCAGGTCGTGCCGCACGGAAAACCTCGTATGTCGGTTCATGTATGCGCCCAGATGAGCGCGCTCCACGCTAACGCACCCCCGCCACCCAGTCAATGGAATTTCCTTGCGGCCCGCCCGTCCCCCACCCGATGTTCCGCCATGCCCGAGCTACCCGAAGTCGAGCTCTACCTCCACGCCCTGGACCCCCGCGTCGTCGGCCACCCGCTCGAACGTGTCCGCATCCAGTCGGTATCGCTGCTCCGGACGTTTGACCCGCCGGTGTCGGCGGTCGAGGGGCGCACAGTGATCGGGCTCCGTCGGATCGGCAAACGGATCGTCTTCGCCCTGTCGGACGATCTCTTCATGGTAATCCACCTGATGATCGCCGGCCGGCTGCGGTGGCGACAAAAGGGAACGGCCGTGCCGAAACGGGGCGCCCACGCCGCGTTCGACTTCCCCCACGGGACGCTGCTGCTGACTGAGGCGGGAACGCAGAAGCGGGCCAGTCTGCACGTGGTCCGTGGCGAGGCCGGGCTGGCCGCGCTTGACCCGGGTGGCATCGAGCCGCTGGAGGTCGACCTGGCGACGTTCCGCGCCGCCATCACCCGGGAGAACCGCACGCTGAAGCGCGCGCTGACCGACCCCCGGATCCTCAGCGGCCTCGGCAATGCCCACTCCGACGAGATCCTGCTGGCCGCCCGGCTGTCACCGCTCAAACGAACGGCGCAGCTAAGCCCGGAGGAGAGTGAGAGGCTGTACGAGGCGACACGCTCGTCACTGAGAAAATGGATCGATCTGCTGCGCGACGAGGCAGGCGACGTGTTCCCCGAGAAGGTCACCGCCTTCCACCCC
The DNA here is from genome assembly GCA_964465415.1 of uncultured Gemmatimonadaceae bacterium. GTDB lineage: Bacteria > Gemmatimonadota > Gemmatimonadetes > Longimicrobiales > RSA9 > SLCC01. The sequence continues at coordinate 1,848 of CAYXJH010000439.1, read as the reverse complement.
GCCATGAAGGCCCACGGTCGCCACGGCGAGCCCTGTCCCGCATGCGGTACCCGGATCCAGCGGATCGTGTACGGCGAGCGCGAGACCAACTACTGCCCCGCCTGTCAGACCGAAGGCCGCCTCCTCAGGGACCGCGCCCTCTCCCGCCTCCTCCGCGACGACTGGCCCCCCACCCTGGAGGAATGATCCCCACCCCCACCCCCACCCCTACCCCCATGCCCGCCCGCAGCCCACCCGGCATTCCAGCCGGCCTTCGGTCAAACCCCCAGCCAGTAGTTCACCTTCACGATGAACACATTGTCAGGCGTCACCCGCACGATGTCGGAATAGTCCCGGGCCGGATCGAAGTCGCCGAACGGCCTGCGGTCGAACCGCTGCTGCTGCCACACCAGGAAGAGCGTCGAGCCGGGTCGGTACTCCCAGCGGAGGACGGCGTTGCCGCGTAGCGAGACGATGTTGAAGTCGCCATCATCGAAGCTGTGGTCGACCTGGCCATCGCCCGTGGCGTCGAGGAGCTGGCGACCCTGGCTCTGGCAGATGCTGCCGCCGTCGCAGCCGTCGATGACGCCATCGCCGGATCGGTCCACGGGCGTGCCCGGCTCGAAGGACTGGAAGTCGAAGGTCCTGGGCGCCACGAGCTGCTTGTACGCGGTGTACCGGCCGGCCTCCAGGAGCGGCTGGGCGTAGAGCTGGAGGGTCAGGTCGCGGGTGAACGTGACGGCCACCCGTGTGTCCATGGAAAGGGACCGTCGCTCCAGGTCGCCGAACACGTACCGCCGGCCGTAGGTCGCGGTGTAGGACGGGTCGTCGAAAGCGGTCACGTACTGTTCGGCGCCGGAGCGGACCGTGAGGCCGGGCTCGACGGACAGCTGGAAGCGGGGCACCGGCCGCCAGAGCACGTCCATGCCGGTCACGAAGATCGAGAACGCCTCGCTCCACTGGTAGTCCACACCGGCGCCGACGCTGACCGGGTTGCGGCGGTCCGTGTTGAGCCCCTTGACTACGCGCTGACTGAAAGGCGCGCGCAGGAGCGGCCCGCCCCGGGTCGCGGCCTCGTCGAACGCTTCGGGTCGGAAGGCGTATTCGCCGTAGCCGCCCCAGAAGTTGTTGAGCGTGTAGGTGAAATCGACCCAGTACGAGCCCGCCTGCCGCGCGCTCCGCCACTGGTCGGCGTCGAACGGCCGGTCCAGCGCCGTTGGGCGGAAGTTCTGGAACGTGGATGCCCGTATCTGGTACTCCCGGAACACGCGTCCGGGCTCGATGACACGGTAGGCGATGCTGGCGTTCGTCTCGATGTGCCCGGTCGAGCTGGAGAAGCCCAGGTCGTTGATCTCGAATCCTCGCCCGATCTGCCCCACCGAGACGTTGCCGGTCCAGTGCTCGCCGCTCCGCCGGGCCAGGCCCAGTCGCCAGTTGGTGCCGGTCATGGCCGTGCGCGTGGAGTCGACGCCGTGGCGCGAGTCCGGCCGCTGGAAGTAATGGTTCGGCGACCGCTGGATCCGGATCAGAGCCGTGGAGTCACCCCGTACCAGGCTTCCCGCGAGGAACCCCTCCACCGCCCAGGCACGAGCCGACCAGCTGTGCTCGAAGTCGATGCCCGCCGAATAGGCGTCGGACGCCAGGTGGTCCAGTGCCCCACCGGCTGACAGCTCCCGCCTGATCCCCGTCACGATCCCGCCCACGGTGCTGGCACCGCCCCGGAGGTCCTGCCGCGCCCGGATCACGCCATGATACGATCGCGGCTCCGCCGGGAAGCGGGCGAAGCTGTCCGCGGCCACCGGCCCGGCCGCCTCGAAGTGCGCTCGACCGTGCGCCGCGTCCGTGACGGCTGCCATTGCGCCCACCGAC
>CAYXJH010000438.1:0-2988 GCA_964465415.1 uncultured Gemmatimonadaceae bacterium | reverse complement strand
CGTAGCGCGTGGCCCAGACGACCTCGCCGGCGCGGATGGTGAACGCGTCGTGGAGCGGCCGGTCGTAGCGAGGGTCCTGCGCCAGCAGCGCGCGGAGCTCGGGCACGTCGGAGCCGTAGTGCGCGAGCTCGCCGAAGCGCTCCGCATGCCGGTGATAGCCGTGGAGGTGGAGGTTGGCGGTGACGCAGGGCCGGTCGTCGAGGCCGGCCAGGGTCGCGGCCTGGTCGACCGTGTCCTCGGCCATCTTCCGGTACGTGGTCCATTTGCCACCGGTGATCGTCACCAGCCCCGAATCGGAGATGAGCAGCGTGTGGTCCCGGGAGAGAGACGCCGTGCTGCGTTCATCGTGTTCCCCGCCGACCAGCGGTCGGAGGCCCGCGAAGATGCTGAGGACGTCGCCCCGTTCGGGATCCCGGTCCAGGTACCGCCCGGCGTGGGCGAGCAGGAAATCGACCTCCTCGGCCAGGGGGATGGGATCCAGGGTCGCTTCGGCGACCGGCGTGTCCGTCGTCCCCACCAGGACCCGGTCGAGCCAGGGGATGGCGAAAAGCACACGTCCGTCATCGGTACGGGGGACCATGATCGCGCTCTCGCCGGGCAGGAAGTCACGGGGCAGGACCAGGTGGATGCCCTGACTGTGGCGGACGATCCGGGCAGCATCCGGCTCATCCATGCGGCGGATATCGTCCGTCCACGGCCCCGTCGCGTTGACGACGACGCCAGCCCGCGCCTCCCACTCGCGTCCCGTCTCCTCGTCCCGGGCTCGCACGCCCCGCACCTCGCCGTCCTCTTTCAGGAGGGCCGTGACCCGGACGTAGTTGAGCACGGCCGCCCCCTGCTCGACGGCCGTCTGCGCCATGTTGATGGACAGCCGCGCGTCGTCGAACTGACCGTCGTAGTAGACGACACCACCGACCAGCCCGCGGCGCTCCAGCGTAGGCAGCAGCTGGAGGGTTCGCTCCCGGGACAGGACCCTGGATCGGCCGAAGCCCTGCTTGCCCGCCAGCAGGTCGTACATCTTCAGCCCGATCCCGTAGAACGGGCCCTCCCACCACTCGTAGTTGGGCACGACGAACGACAGGTTCCGGACCAGGTGGGGCGCGTTGGCCAGCAGCCGGCCCCGCTCCTTGAGCGCCTCGATCACCAGCGCCACGTTGCCCTGCTGCAGGTAGCGCACGCCGCCGTGCACCAGCTTGGTGCTGCGGCTGGATGTACCCTTCGCCAGGTCGCTCTGCTCGAGGAGGAGCGTACGGTAGCCGCGCGACGCCGCGTCGATGGCCACCCCCAGACCGGTGGCGCCGCCGCCGATCACGACGAAATCCCACTCCCACCCCCGGTCGAGCGCCTCGATCCCCGGCTCGCGCTTCACGGCTGACCACCGGGTGGATCGTCCGGGAGGCCGGCGTGGGCCGACGCCAGCCGGCCGGCCCAGTCCGGGAGCACCGGTTCCGGAAGGTCAGACAGCTCGGCGGCGGCCAGGATCTCCGCGGGCGCGACGCTCCCGCCGGGGCGCAGGAAGCGCGCGATGACGAACGCGGAGGCGATGGCGGAATGGCCCCGGATGAATCGCTGCTCGACGAAGAAAGCCTTCGCGTCCCAGCCCAGGACGCGCGTTTCGATGTCGAACCGCTGGAACAGGGTGAGTGAGCGACGGAACCGGATGGTCTCGGAGGTCACCACCGGGTACCAGCGCCGCGTGGTGAGAGCCGGCATGAGGCCGGACCGGCTCATCAGATCCACTCGGGCCAGGTCCATGAACGACAGGTACACCCCGTTGTTGACGTGACGGAGCACATCCAGGTCGGTGGGCAGGACACGGAACGGCGTGCGAACAGGACCCAGGACGCCGCATCGGGATCGGAACCGCGCCGCGACCCGGAGCCACATCAAACGAAAGAACAGGTTCACGTGGGTGCTACGCCTGAGAGTGGTGCCGGTCGCCGAAGAGTGGCGGCGGTCGGCCTCGGGTGACGAATTAGCCGCCACGAGGGTCGAGCGTCAAGCGAAGAAGCTCGCAGTCCCGCATGGGCGGTATTACCTTCTTGTACATCTCCCCTGTACGACCTACCGACCAGGGGGGACATCATGACCGTTTCGCGACGCCGCGGATGGCCGGCCCGGGCCGCAGAGGCCCTGGCCATGACGACCATGCTCGTCGGGCTGACCGGCTGTGGTGGCTCCAAGCACCGGCTCACCCACTACGACTTCGCCGGCCGAACGATCGCCGTAACCCACTTCTCCGCCCCGTCCCCTGAGCTCATCACCGGTCGTCACGCAGGTGGCAGCGACGACCCCGTCGCCCTGGTGGTATCGGCCGGGTCGCGCATCGCCATGGAAGTGGAGGGGCGGAGGGCGAGGACCCGGCTCGACAGCGCGGCGGTCCACGTGGACGTGGCCGCCCGCGTGGCGGACCGGACGCTGGAGCGGGCCAGCCGGTACCTGGGCGCCTCGTCCGTGCGGGACCGCGCCGCCGCCGACTTCCTGCTGGAGGTGAACATCCGCGAGGTGAGCATCGACGCCCGCGGGTCGCGCGCGATCCTCAGGATCCGGAGCGAGGCCACCCTGCTGGACCGCCAGTCCGGGCGTGAGATCTGGAGCGCCCGGGTCCGGAGCACCGGCCTCCTCACCCCCGACGTCGACACCGGAGGCGTCGTCCCGGCCGACGCGGTTACCGCCGGAGCGCTGACATCGCTGTCCGTGTCGGACTTCGAGCGTGGTCTGGAGCGGCTCTCCGACCTCGCGGCCGACTGGATCAGCGACGAGCTACGCAACGCGTTGACGGCCGCCAGGCGACGGTAAGCCCCTCGAAGTGGCTGGCCAGTAGCCAGTCGGGCGAGGGAGCCGGCCCGGCCCGTCCGGCCCTCGCGAACCGCCGAGCGACCAACACTTCCTGCGGACAGAGCCGGGGACCAACACTTCCTGCGGACAGAGCCTGATCGCACGTACGCTCGCAGCGCGGGCGCGCGGTGCAGGCGCGGGGGCGAACGT
>CAYXJH010000437.1:0-2991 GCA_964465415.1 uncultured Gemmatimonadaceae bacterium | reverse complement strand
GGCGCCAGCGCACGGGTAGCCAACCCCGTCCCGCGCGCGAGCGCCGCCAGCGATTCCGCCGTGCGGGTGGCCGATTCGCCGTCGGCAACCAGCACCAGGACGCGCGGGCCCCGACCAGTCGAGTCGGGGGCGGTGTCGTCGGGAGCGTCGTCATCGGAAGGGTCGTCGTCGGTGGTGGTGGCGGGCCCGGACAAAAGCCGGTCGAGGAGGCCGAGACCGAACGCGCCGGTCACGCCTGCACCCGGTGACGCGTGAAGCACCACGTTGTTCCCGCGCCGGATCACGGGCAGAGCGTCTCGTTGCAATCCGGTGGGGGCCGCCCAACCGGCCGCGTCCACCCCCGCCAGGAGCACTTCTGTGATGCCCAACCCCTCGAACGTGTCCGCCATTCACTCACCCTCGTTGTCAACTCGTCGCCGTAGTTTGCCCAGCGTGCGCGAATAATAGCGGATGTGCAAGAGGACTGCCGTGGCCTGTGCGGCCGACCGGGACGCGGCGGGCTTGCCCGGTCGCGCAACAGGCTCCATTGTCCACTGCGAGCCCGGGCGGCAGGGAACCACCCGGCCGGGGCTGGCGTATCCCTAATGCCTTCCAGTTGAACCCCTTAGCAAGTGAGGTTGCCCGTGTCGGTTGCCAGAAGGGTCGTACCGGGTGCCGTGGCGGTGCTGGTGCTCGCGATCGGGGCCGGCGGCGTGACCGCGCAGCAGGAACCTATCCCCGCCGGGACCTGGCATTTCGTGCCGGAGGAGAGCGAGGAGATCGAGCAGGCGATCGACCAGGCCGTGGCGCACATGAACTTCATTGTTCGCCGGGTCGCGCGCGGGCGCTTGCGCGGGGCGAACCGGCCGATCGATTGGATCGAGATCGCGTACCCCGACGAGAACGTCTACATCCTCTTCCGGGCGGACGAGCCGCCGACGATATCGCCGCGGGATGGCGAGGTCGTGCCGTATACGCGCGCGGATGGCGAGGTCGTGCAGGTGAACACGGAGTTGGGCGACGGCGTCATCACACAGTTCTTCGACTCGGATGACGGCCAGAAGGAGCACGTCTACCGGCTGCGGCCGGACGGCTCGATGGCGCTGGAGGTGACGGTGCTGAGCGAGCGGCTGCGGGAGCCGTTCACGTATACCTGGGTCTTCCGCCAGTAATCACGAAACCGGGCACCCACACCCGCCGCCCGCTCAGCGTGGGCGGCGGGTCCGGCGTCGCAGGAAGTCCCGCATGACGGACTGGCCCAGGGTCATGGTGCTGGTGAAGTACGCCCGGCCGCGTGCCATCTCGCTCACCCGGGCGACGAACTGCATGAGGGCGGGGTCGTGGGCGAGCATGAACGTGTTGATCACGATGTCACCCTTGCGGCACGCCGCGACCTCCCGGAACGTCGCCTTCAGCACGAATGGATCGAGGCCGGCGGGGTTCTTGTAGACCCGACCGTCAGGGAGGGTCACCGCGCTCGGCTTGCCATCGGTGATCATCACGATCTGGCGCATTTCCTGGCGCTGCCCCATCAGGATACGGCGGGCCAGCTTGAGACCCTCGGCGGTATTCGTGTGGTAGGGGCCGACACGGGCCCGGGCCACGCTCTTCAGCGGGACCTCGACGGCCCGGTCACCGAACGTGACCACACGGAGGGAATCGCCGGGGTACTGCGTCCGGATCAGATGGCTCAGCGCCAGCGCCACCTTTTTCGCCGGCGTGAACCGGTCTTCGCCGTACAGGATCATGGAGTGGCTGATGTCCAGCATCAGCACCGTGGCGCACGAGCTCCGGTACTCGGCCTGGTGCACCATGAGATCGTCATGGCGCAGATCCAGCGGCACGGTCGCTCCCTCCCGCGCCATGGCGCTACGCAGCGTGGCCGGGATGTCGAGGTTCATGGTGTCCCCGAACTGATACGGTCGCGACGCGGCGTCGGCCTCCACGCCCGTGGCGAGGTGGGGCGTGTCATGGCTGCCGAACCCCGACCGGCCCAGGGCGGACAGCAGCGATCTCAACGTCCGGTAGGCCAGGAAGTCCATGCCCTTGCCCGTGAGATCGAACTCCACCTGGCGAGCCGCCGCGGCGGCATCGTCGATCTTCCCCTGCCCGGGAACCTCCTGGAACGACGCGGGCGCACCGGGTTTCTGATCGACGGTGAGATACCCTTCATCGACCAGGCGCTGCACCAGGGCGTCCAGCAGGTCGGCGATCTCCTGGCGCACCTCCGCGCTGCCCTCCCCCTCGCCGCGGAGCTCCTCCAGCATCTCCGGCGTGAGCTCACCGCTCTCGAGCAGCGCTTGCAGCAGCGCTTCCTTGAGCGCATCGAGGGAGCGGTCGCTACCGGGTGCGTCCTCCCACGCCCACCAGGGCTGGTCGGCAGGGCCCCCATCGAAACCCGACTGTAGCAGGAAATCGCCCAGCCGCTCGAGCAGCGCCTCGATATTGAGGGCGTCGAGCAGGGATCCCTTGTACTTGGTGTAGGTGGTCAGGGGCATGGTAGTCGGTGCTGCCTCGATGGCGCTCCCAGGAATGGTGGTTGGGCGTGCAAGAATGGTGCGTGGGACGGCAGCGGGGGACAAGAGGCGGGCTTGCGTTCGGGGTGGGGACGGCGTACCACTCGGGACCTTCTTCCGTGGGGCAAACGTTCATGAGCGCGACCAGGCAGACCATGGCGATGCCGGCGACCGGGGACCGGGTCCTGGCCCGGACCCTGTTGGGCCATTTCGATGCGGCGAGGCGCGCCATGCCGTGGCGGGAAACGTCCGATCCCTACGCGATCTGGGTCAGTGAAGTGATGTTGCAGCAGACGCGTGTCGACACGGTCCGGCCCTACTTCGACCGCTGGATGCGCCGGTTCCCGACGGTGGAGGCGCTGGCGGACGGGGACGTAGACGAGGCGCTCCGGCTGTGGCAGGGGCTGGGCGATCTTGGCCTCATCGTCGGCCACATGTTTCCGCCCGCGCCGGGCGACGCGCCGGCCGAGGTCTTCCTGGCGCTGCTCCACACCAT
>CAYXJH010000436.1:0-3004 GCA_964465415.1 uncultured Gemmatimonadaceae bacterium | reverse complement strand
GTCTGGACGACGGAGCCGAGGATGAGGCCGCCGACCACGATGACGACCAGAAGCTCGACGAGGCTGAAGCCGGGCTGACGATTCTTCATGGCATTACCGCGCGACATTGATCACCGTGGTTTCCGACACGCTGGCAGCCACCCTCCCCTGAGCGAACCCGGGGCCGGTGCTCACCATCTGGACGCGGGCCAGAGTGGGCCGAGCCAACTGGACCGAGCAGGTCACGGAATACCGCCCGATCTGGAAGGCCTGACCGGCGCAGGCGGCGCCGAGATCGTCGAAATCGATCGCCCTGAGCTCCTCGGAGGCCTGGCGCACCGCGATCATCCGGTCACTCCGCAGCTCGGATGCGCGAACCTGGTTCAGCACGTATCCAGTGGACGCACCCATGGCCAGCAGGCCCACGCTGAGGATCACCAGAGCCACGATCATCTCGATCAGGCTGAACCCGTCCTTCAGGCCGGTCATCGCCGCACCACCTGCGCAATGGTCACCCGGGCCCACGCGGTGTCGCGCCCTTCGGGGCTGGCGAAGCCGATGATGCTGTCCTCGGCGACCCGGCAGCCGGGTCGCTCGAAGCCACGGGGCACGTAGCAGATCGTGAAGCCATCGGTGCCGACCATGCTGGCCCGCACGACGCCGTTGTTGAAGTCCAACGCATCGCCGACGGCGGTGCCGTTCAGGTCCGTGATCGAGACCAGGCCGTTGGCCGGGTCGATCGTCAGCTGCACCTCGTCGCCCGACTGGATCGCGGCCGCCCGAGCCCGGGCGGCGGTCAGGATGAAAGCGTCGCGGGCGTTCGACGCCGCGCGCTGGCTCGTGTATCTCGCGATCTGCGGAACCATCATGACCCCGAGGATGCCCGAGATCAAAAGAACGAAGAGAACTTCGATCAACGAGAATCCGCACCGGTTGGTCGCGGCGAATGGCGGTGGCACACGTCGGTAGACTCGAAGCACAACTTCCTCACTGCTCGGGGATTCGGACGCGAATAGTGCATCCAGCTGCGTCCGACGGATTACCCGTCACGGCACCGCCGACGATACCATTTCCATGCCCGACCCCAAAGCGTTGGAACGCAATAACTTGTGTCCCACCAGGTGTCAGTTTTACCGATCTAATTGCGGTATGTGAGCATTCTTTTCGGAGCGCGGCCTGGGTCAGAAGACCGGAACCCACCAGCGGTCTGATGGGCGCAGCGCGCGGTCCAGCCCGCCGGCGGAAAAGGCTGCCGTGACGGCGACAGGATCGTAGATCAACGTGCCCTCCAGAATGTCCGCCGATCCCGCCCGAACGGCGCCCCGGATGACGGCGGGCCCCGTCACGGTCACCCGGCCACTCACTTGGATCACGCCTTCGAAGCGGAGCCCATCGATGTGGAGGTCGCCGTCGACGACGAGGAGACCGCGACCTTCGCCGCCCCGGACCGTTAGATCCGCGCCGGACCACACGAAGGGTAGCAGGTCGTGACACGGGTGCGAGGACCAGATCGCGCCCCAGTTCGACGGTCTCGGTTCGCACCCGTCCGGGCCCGTCCAGGGTCCGGGCGTCACTGTGGCGTTCTCGAAATTCACACTCACCAATTCATTCAGGAGCGGTATCGAGAACGGATCGGGTGTGAGCACGTAAGCCGCCCCCTCCGTGACTTCGTCTTCGGCGTCGTCGACCACGGCCGCGGGGTCGACGACGATATCGTCCGCAACGACGGCCGCGTTGAAGGCGTGTGCCATCGCCGCGGGGTCGAACGTGCGAACGAGGGCCGCGGCGCGGGCGGTAGTGGGGAGGCCGGCAACTGCGTGGGCCGCAGCCGTGACGAGAAACAGCCGATCGTCGAGGCGCGCGACCACAACCGCCAGCTCGACCCCCGGTGGCGAGATCCCGTGACCAGGGAGCATTCCGGAATCCATTGCATGGGATTGCCCCGGGGTCAGGACGCGGTGCTGCCGGGTAGACCACCCGTCGACCACAGCCCGAACGGCTGACTCCGCCGCGGATGTGGCGGTGGCGCGGTGGGCCAGGGTCACGGCGATCTCGGTCTCCCGCGCGCCCAGGGCAAAGATCCCGGCGCCCGCGGCGGCGAGGACGGCCAGAACGAGGATGGTGAAGATTAGAGCGATTCCGGGCCGATTGCTCATGGCTCGTCTGCACGGTTGAGCGACGTGAAGACGATCGATCGCGGCGCGCCCGAAAGGCGGGGGAGCGAATCGGGGTGCGGTGACATGCGCAAACGCATCCTGGCGGCGGCGCCTTGAAACGCGAGGTCCCTCAGCACAGGCTCGGTCAATGGCTGTCGCCCGCCCGCACCGCGCAGGTAGCGAAGCGCAGAGTCGTTCAGGTGGAACGCTCCGGTCTCGAAGACCAGGGCGTAGCCGGTGGCGACTTCGGTCTCAGCCTGCACCGAGAGCTCCATCGACCCTCCACAGTCGGACGAGCGCCGGACGCCGGTCAGGGCGAGAACCTGGTCCGCACCCGCGCCGACGACCAGGACCGAGTCCCGCTCGGGGTCGGGGTCGCGCGTGCCGGCGTATTCAATGCGCAGCGAAGCGGCATCGCCACCGCACACGGGCCCTCCCCCACGGAAGGCGCGGATCCTGAGCGAGTCCGGGGAGTGGGCCACGAAGTCGGCTGCGGCCAGGAGCCGCAGCTCGGCCCCGAGGATCACCGACGCCGTCCGCACGGCCTCCTCGAAACGGATGCGATCGCGTTGGAGGGCCGACAATCGGGCCTGGTCGCGAGACATGCGCGCGACTCCACCGAGCACGACGGCGAACAACACGGACACCATCACGAGCTCGGCAACGGACGTGGCTCCGTCGCGATTCCTCATGGGACCGGTCCCGGCGGGAGTGGTATCCACAAGCCTCCCAACGAGATGATTATGTCCTCACGGGTCGCCCGGCGCGCGGTCACCACTACGGCCGGGGGGCCGGCGTCTCCCCCGGCCTGGACCTCCCACTCCGCGACCAGGCCGTGCGATTCGAGGCACTGGTGGCTGATGACGGGG
>CAYXJH010000435.1:0-3023 GCA_964465415.1 uncultured Gemmatimonadaceae bacterium | reverse complement strand
AGCCGGTGGCGAACAGCGCCGCGTAGACGGCGAGGGTGCCGGCGATCATGGCGAGGATGCCCCGCGGAACGGTCCAGTCGGCGGCGGGGTCGGGTAGCGGCTCGCCATCCCGGGCGGCCCGCTGGGCCACGGTCTCCCAGCCTGGCCCGCCCGGCCGGGCCAGGCGGTAGAAGCGCCGGAGCGTGGCGTCGTCGACGGGCCGGGTGAGGAAGGTGACCAGCACCCAGGCCACCGTGGTGATGGCCACGCCGATCACCAGTCGTGTGGACGGGATGGGCACCAGCTCCGGGAAGAATCGCGGCTGGATCAGCTCGAGCCAGAACGCCACGATGAACGAAACGATCATGGCCGTGAGCTCGCTGTACGCGTTGATCCGCCACCAGAACCAGCGGAGGATGAACAGGAGCCCGGTTCCGGCCCCGATCTGGAGCAGGATCTGGAAGGCCTGTAGCGCGTGGGTCAGCCACAAGGCGACGACAGCGGCGAGCACCATGAGGAGAACGGTGGTGAGTCGTCCGATGAGGACCAGGCGTCGCTCGTCGGCACCGGGCTCGACGAACCGGCGCCAGACGTCGTGTACCACGTACGACGAGCCCCAGTTCAGGTGCGTCGACATGGTGGACATGTACGCGGCCGCCAGCGATGCGACCACGAGGCCGAGCAATCCGGCGGGTAGGAACGTGAGCATGGCCGGGTAGGCCAGGTCGTGCCCCAGGATGCCCGGCGCGATGCCCGGGAACGCCTCCTGGATGGACTCGAGCGTCGGGAACACGACCAGCGAGGCGAGCCCGACCAGGATCCACGGCCAGGGTCGGACGGCGTAGTGCGCGGCGTTGAAGAGGAGGGTCGCCGCGGTGGCATCGGTCTCGTCCCGCGCGGAGAGCATCCGCTGGGCCACATAGCCGCCGCCGCCAGGCTCCGCACCGGGGTACCACACGCTCCACCACTGGACGGCGAACGGGATGATGAAGAGCGGTACGAACGCCGCCGGATCGCTGAAGTCCGGCAGGATGGACAGCTTGCCAGCGACCTCCGGCGCCGTCATCAGCCCGCTGAGCCCGCCCACCGCCGGGTGGCCGACCGCGACCACCGCCGCGGCGATGGAGCCGGCCAGCGCGGTGAAGAACAGCAGGAAGTCGGTGAGCAGGACCCCGGTCAGCCCGCCCAGCGCTGCGAACGCCACGGTCACCCCGCCCGCCACGACGATGGTCCAGAGCGGAGAGACGCCGAGCATGACACCGGCGATCTTGATGGCCGCCAGCGTCACGGTCGCCATGATCATGACGTTGAAGAAAACGCCCAGGTAGACGGCCCGGAAGCCGCGGAGGAATGCGGCCGGTTTGCCGCCGTAGCGGATTTCGTAGAACTCCAGGTCCGTCATGACGCCAGCCCGACGCCACAGCTTGGCGTAGACGAAGACCGTGAGCATCCCGGTGAGCAGGAACGCCCACCAGACCCAGTTCCCGGAGACCCCGTTCTGGCGGACGATGTCCGTTACCAGGTTCGGGGTGTCCGTCGAGAACGTGGTGGCCACCATGGAGACGCCCAGCAGCCACCAGGGCATGCTCCGTCCGGAAAGGAAATACTGTCCGGTGTCACGGCCGGCACGCCGGCTGGCCCAGATGCCGATGGCGAGCGCGGCGCCGAAGTAGGCGGCGACGATGAGCCAGTCGAGGGCGGTGAGCGTCATGGGTCCTGTAGATACGGCGAGACGGCGAAGATCGCCAGACCGGGGCACGGTCGCATCTTGCCACGCTCCGGCCTCGCGGCGACGTTCCGTGCTGCCCAGATCCAGATTCGGAATCCAGGCGACGGAACCGAATGATGCAGAAGAGCCGTGCTTGCCGCCATCGCGCCCCGCTCCTCCTGGCGATGGTGGCGCTGGCCTTGGGGTTTCCCGCAGCGGCCCAGACGCTCGAGGTCGACACGATCCCGGGGCGGTTCGACTTCGGGAAGATGTGGACATTCGAGGACGCGCCGGCGGCGTACTTCAGCGAGACGTACGGGTTCGACGCGTCACCGGAGTGGTTCGACCGGGTGCGGCTGTCGGTGCTGCGGGTGCCGGGCTGCTCGGCATCGTTCGTGTCGGCCGAGGGCCTGGTGGCGACGAACCATCATTGCATCCGGGGCCGTCTCCCGGCGGTCCAACGGGAAGGCGAGGCGATCCTGGACGACGGGTTCTACGCGGCGTCGCTGGAAGCAGAGCGGAGGATCCCGAGCTACTACACGGACCAGCTCATCGCCATCGCGGACGTGAGCGAGGAGGTCCACGCGGCGGTGGACGCGGCGACCACGGGGGGAGGCCGACGTGCGGCCCGGGACCGTGCGATCGCCGAGGCGCAACGGCGATTGCAGGCCGTCCATGGCGACGTGCACGTGGAGGTCCGGGCACTGTACCACGGCGGCCGGTACTCGGCGTACGTCTTCCGGCGGTTCCGGGATGTGCGGCTGGTGCTGGCGCCCGAGCTCCAGGTCGGGTTCTTCGGCGGGGACACGGACAACTTCACGTATCCACGCTACGCTCTCGATTTCGCGTTCCTCAGGGTCTACGACGACGAGGGCCGACCGCACCGTCCGGAGCGCTGGCTGACCTGGAGCCTGGAGGGCGTGACGGAGGGGAGCGCCGTCTTCGTCGTCGGGAACCCGGGCGCGACGAGCCGGCAACTCACCGTGAGCCAGTTGGAGCTGAGCCGGGATGTGGTCACACCGGCCTCGGTGCAGGCCGGGGCGGACCGGTTGGCGGCGATGCGAACGTTCCACGCGGCGCACCCGGAGCGCGCGGAGGCGATGAACCTGCGCAACGTCATGTTCAGCCTGTCGAATTCGTTGAAGGCGTTGGGCGGACGGCTCGACGCGCTGCGCTCGTCGGAGATCATGACGCGGAAGCGGAGGTCGGAGGAGGCGTTTCTGTCCGCGCTTGCGGGTGACGCGGCGCTCGCCGCCCAGTACGGCGACGTGGTCGAGCGGATCGCGGCGGTGCAGGCCGAGAAGCGTGCGCTCGCCGACCGGTACGCGGCGTTCCA
>CAYXJH010000434.1:0-3041 GCA_964465415.1 uncultured Gemmatimonadaceae bacterium | reverse complement strand
CAGACCCGTGAGCCCGCCCTGGGCCAGCGCCGCGGCGGGGGCCAGCACCAGGCCGGCAAGGACGAGCCGGTTCGGGATGCGGGCGGTCCGCACGTCCGAGATCGCGCCCCACACGAGCAGCGCGATGACGGCGGCGATCAGGACCGGGGCAAGGGTGGGGGTCATCGAAGCTTCATTGCGTTGGATTCAGATACGGACCCGGGGGCCGGACACCCGGAAGCGGACGCGAGTCGCCTCACGCCCGCTTCCAGGAGGCCCGTCCGGGTTGCTAGTTCTGAGGCAGCTGGGCTTCCAGCTCGTCCGTAACTTCCTCGTAGATGTTGCCGAGCGCGCCCTGGAAGGCGATCAGCGCGGCGATCATGCCCAGCGCGATGAGCACGATCAGCATCACGTACTCGACCAGGCCCTGGCCGGACTCGTCGGCCACGAAGTTGTTCCACAGCTCCCGCATGGTGTTCCTCCTCTGCCCTATCCAGGGCAAGTGGTGAAAGGCGGCCCGGACACTCGCCGGGCGACGATATGGGCGGGCGCCCATCCCGGCGCCCGGCGGGGTCTCCCCCGGTCGCGGGCTTCGCGGCCCGCCGACGCCGAGGGGTTATCTCACGGTTCGTGCCCGACCGTGCCACTCGTGTTTTTTCGCGTAACGACGCGGAAAACTCCACATCATCTTCCGGCCGGGCCGGCTCGATGCTGTCGCATCGTGGGACAATGTGTGCGTCGCGGCGCGACGGATGACGCGGCTCAGACATCCACCACCAGCCCGTGCTTCTCGATGAGGCGGTCCAGGCGGCCGCGGCTGATCTGGAGGATCTCCGCGGACCGGCTCTTGTGGCCGCCCGTGGTGGCCAGGACGCGCTGGACGTGGGCTTTCTCCGCCGCCTCGAGGACAGCGTCCAGCTCGGTGGCCCTCGTGGCGGGGCCGCCGCCGTTCGCGGCCTCGCCCGGGTTGCCGACCAAGACGCTCCCGGCGCCGAAGTCCAGGTGCTCCGGCGTGAGCGTGTCGCCACCTGCCAGGACCACGGCCCTCATGAGGGTGTTCTCCAGCTCCCGCACGTTGCCGGGCCACTCGTGGATGACCAGGCGGCGGATGACGTCATCGGGCATGCGAGGCGTGGGCCGGTCGGCGAACGCGGCGGCGCGGCTCACCAGGTGGCGGGCCAGGAGCGGGATATCCTCGCGGCGCTCCCGCAGCGGCGGGACGACGACCTCGACCACGCGGAGTCGGAAGTAGAGGTCCTCGCGGAAGGACCCGGCCTGTACCAGCTGTTCGATGGGCTGGTGGGTGGCGGCCAGGACCCGGGCCTCGGAGCGACGGGGCTCCTCGCCGCCCACGGGGTAGAACTCCCGCTCCTGGAGCACGCGCAGGAGCTTGGCCTGGAAGGCGGGGCTGGTGTCCCCGATCTCGTCCAGGAAGATGGTGCCGCCGCCAGCCAGCTCGAAGCGGCCCTTCCGGTCCGTCTGCGCCCCGGTGAACGCGCCCTTCACGTGCCCGAACAGCTCCGACTCCAGCAGCGTCTCGGGGAGGGAGGCGCAATTGACGGAGATGAAGGGCAGATGGCCACGTCGGGAGTTCTCGTGGATGGTCCGGGCGATCAGCTCCTTGCCGGTCCCGGTCTCCCCGCGGATGAGCACGGGCGCCGCGGAGGCGGCCACACGGCCAATGATCTTGAACACCTCGATCATGCGGGGATGGCGGCCCACCAGGTCGCCCGTGTCGATGGGCGGCGCTTCGGGCTCCGCTTTGCGGCCGTTGCCGTTCCGCTTCCGTTGGGCCAGGGCGCCGGCGATGATCTCCTCGAGGCGCTCCAGGTCCAGCGGCTTGACCAGGTAGTCGTACGCGCCGTCCTTCATGGCGTCGATGGCGGTCTGCATGTCATCGAACGCGGTCATGAGGACCACGGCCACGTCGGGCGCGTCCTTCTTCAGCTTGCGAAGGAGGTCGAACCCGCTCATCCCGGGCATCCGCAGGTCGCTGAGGACCAGGTCGGGCGCCACGCGGCTGAACCGCGCGAGCGCCTGCTCCGCCGATTCGGCCGCCTCGACCCGGTAGCCGGACCGGTCCAGGTGGCGGCGGAGGATCTCGAGATGGGACGCGTCGTCCTCGACGATCAGGATCTGTGCAGACATGCTCGTATCACTCCGCTCCTCACGAAGGGAGCGCGGGTGTCAGGGTCTCGTCCGGCGCCGGCTCCATCACCGCGCCGCTTCCAGCCAGCTTCAGCTTCACCACGAAGACGGCGCCGTGCCCGGCGGCCACCGGCTCGTGGACGATGGTCCCGCCCCACGGCTGCACCGTGCGGAGGGCGGTGGGCAGGCCGATCCCGTTGCCGCGGGTCTTCGTAGTGTAGAACGGTTCGAAGATCGATGGCGCAACATCTGGCGGGATGCCCGGCCCGTTGTCGGAGATCCGGATATGGAGCTCGCCCCCTTGGACATCGCCGCCGGGGCCGCTCCAGGTCGAGATGCGGAGGCGGGCGTCGGGTCGGCCCTCCAGCGCGTCGATGGCGTTGACCACCAGGTTGATGACCACGCTCCGCAACCCCTCCGGCTCGCCGTGGACCTGGTCGCGGGCCGCCCGCGGGGCGAACACCAGCTCGATGCCCTGCGCCCGGAGCTTCGGCCGCAGCACGTCCAGCGTCTCGTCCAGCGTCCGGTGCACCTCGCACGTGCGATCCTTCGCCTCGCCGGCGGGCCGTCCCATCTCCAGGACCGCCCGGACCACGCCGTCCAGGCGCTTCACCTCGTTCAGCGCGATCTCGATCACACGGGTCGAGTCGGGGGGGATGAACCCGGAGGCCAGGTCACGGTGCAGGCTCTGGAGGCTGAGGCGAATCGAGCTGAGTGGGTTCCGGATCTCGTGGGACAGGTACGTCGCCAGCTCGCCCACCGCCGCCAGCTTCTGGCTCAGCTCCGCCCGCCTCGCCGACTCCTCGAGGCGCTCCGTCATCGTCCGGAACGCCAGGCTGAGGCGGCCCACCTCGTCGTCGCCCGGCGGCGGCAGCCACGGCCGGAGGTCGCCCAGGTCCACCCGGTCCGCCGCC
>CAYXJH010000433.1:0-3053 GCA_964465415.1 uncultured Gemmatimonadaceae bacterium | reverse complement strand
CGTCCTGCTGGACATGAGCCTTCCGGTGATGGACGGCTGGGCGGTCGTGCGCCGGCTTAAGGCCGACGCGGCCACGCGCGCCATCCCGGTCATCGCCCTGACGGCCCACGCCATGGCGGGCGACCGGGCGCGGGCGCTGGAAGCAGGGTGCGACGAGTTCGAGACCAAGCCTATCGACCTCGACCGCGTCGAACGGAAGATGGAGGCGCTGACGGCAGCCCGCCGCCCGGACCGATGACGGATGGAGATGGAATGCCAGGGACGGATCGAGAACCTCCCCGCGGTGCTGGAGTTCGTAGACCGGGCCGTGCAGGAGGCGGGCGCGGATGAGGAAGCCGGGTTCGCGGTGCGCCTCGCGGTCGAGGAAGTGTTCGTGAACATCGTCCGCCACGGGTACCGGGACGGCCCCGGCCCCGTGACGCTTGCGGTCGCCGCCGAGGCGCCGGGCCTGGTGATCACGATCCGGGACCAGGCGCCCCTGTTCGACCCGGCCCTGGCGCCGCGGCCGGACCTGGACAGCGACTGGGAGGATCGGCCCCTGGGCGGTCTCGGGTGGCACATCGTCCGCGAGCTGATGGACGAGATCCGCCACGCGCCCGGCGCCAAGGGCGGAAACGTCGTGACACTGGTGAAACGGGTCCCCGCCGGGGGCGCCTGACACGGGAGAACGAATGGATCTGCAGATCGAGGTGATGGAGCGCGAGGCCACGCGCGTGGTCGTGCTGCGGGGCAGCGTGGACGGCCTCACCGCGGAACGGATGCAGGCGGCGCTGACCGCGGAGGTGGACGGCGGCAACATCCGGTTGGTCTGCGACCTGGCGGCGGTGGAGTACACCAGTTCGGCGGGGCTGCGCGCGTTGCTGGCAACCGTGAAACGGGCCCGCAGCCAGGGTGGCGACCTGCGGCTCGCGGCCGTCAACCCGCCGGTGCGCCGCGTCCTTGAGATGAGCGGGTTCACGAGCGTGCTGCGGCTGTACGAGGACGTGGACTCGGCCGTGGCGAGCTACGCCGGCCAGAGCGACCCCGGCCCGGAGGAGGTGCGGAAATGACCGAGGTTCGATCGAACAGGCGGGTGGCGCTGGTGATCGGCTCCGGCAGCGTGAAATGCGCCGCGGCCCTCGGCCTGTGGAAGGTGCTGGATCGAGAGGGGATCGGCGTCGACATGGTGGTGGGGTGCAGCGGCGGCAGCATCTACGCGGCGGCCATTGCCCTGGGCTGGGAAGCGGGGAAGGCGGAAGAGCTGACCAGCCGCTTGTGGACGCGGGACGTGACGAGCAAGCGCGACCTGCGATCCCTCCTGTCCGCGTTCGCGCCGGGACTGTTCGGGTTCGACGGGAGCTTCAGCATGATCCACGGGGCCGGCGTGCTCCGGGCATTGACGCGGGGGTTCGGGGACCTGCGCATCGAGGACACGGTCACCCCCCTCCACATCGTGGCCACGGACGCGGCCACCGGCGAGAAGGTGGTCCTGAACGAGGGGCGGTTGGTGGACGCGGTCCGGGCCAGCATCGCCATCCCGTACGTGTGGAAGCCCTGGAAGGTGGGCGACCGGATGCTCCTCGACGGCTGCCTATGCGACCCGCTCCCCGTGGACGTGGCCATGCGGGAGGGCGCCCACGTCATCCTGGCCATGGGATTCGAGAGCCCGTTCCCGACCCGGGTACGGTCCGCCGTACGCTACGCGTTCCAGGTCAACAGCATCTACACGAACAACCTGCTCCGGGCCAACTACGCGTTCCACAACCTGGCGCACCACGCGGAGATCATCCTCATCCTCCCCGAGTTCGAGGGCCGCATCAGCCTGTTCGACACGGACCGCATCCCCTACGTCATCGAACAGGGCGAACGGGCAGCAGAGGCCCAGCTGCCCTACCTGACACGCCTGCTGGAGAACGTGGTTGCCTGACGCGGCCGGGCGGATCCTCGTGGTGGACGACCACGAGTTGAACCGGAACATGCTCGTGCGCCGACTCCGCCGGCTCGGCCACCAGGTCGACGCCGCGGGGGATGGCCACGAGGCTCTGGCCGCGCTGCGGGACGGCAACGGTCGGTTCGATCTCCTGCTCCTCGATATCATGATGCCAGGCATCGACGGCTACGAAGTGCTCCGCCGCCTGAAAGCCGACGACGCCCTCCGCGACCTGCCCGTCATCGTGATCTCGGCGCTGCACGAGACCGACGCCGTGGTCCGCTGCATCGAGCTCGGCGCGGACGACCACCTGTCCAAGCCGTTCAACCCCGTGCTCCTCCAGGCCCGGATCGGCGCGTGTCTCGAGAAGAAGCGCCTCCGGGACCTGGAGAAGCAACACGCCCGCGCCCTCGAGCGGGAGCTCGAGATCGCGCGCGAGATCCAGGAAAACTTTCTCCCCGATTCCATGCCGGTCGTGCCCGGCTGGGAGCTGGCGGCCCGCTTCCGGCCCGCCCGCCAGGTCGCGGGCGATTTCTACGACGCCTTCACGGTGTGCGACGATCGCGCCGTGGCCCTCGTGATGGCCGACGTGTGCGACAAGGGGGTGGGGTCCGCTCTGTTCATGGCCCTGACTCGCTCCCTCCTGCGCGCCCTCGCAACCCAGCGCTTCGCCGCCTCAGACGCCGATGCCGACACGGTGTCCCTGCGCGATACCGTGTCGTTCGTCAGCGACTACATC
Source organism: uncultured Gemmatimonadaceae bacterium (assembly GCA_964465415.1). Taxonomy (GTDB): domain Bacteria; phylum Gemmatimonadota; class Gemmatimonadetes; order Longimicrobiales; family RSA9; genus SLCC01. Next base: position 405 of record CAYXJH010000433.1, on the reverse strand, counting down.
GCCGACGTCCACGGTGGCGCGAACATGTTCGCCACCCTCTTCATGGGCATCCTGGACCCGGAGTCCGGAGGGCTGCTGTACGTCAACGGCGGGCACGACCCGCCCATCGTCGTCCGGTCCGACGGCAGCCAGGCCACCCTCCCGCCCACCGGCCCGGCGGTCCAGGAGGCCCTGCAGAGGGCCATGCAACTGCGGGGCAAGATGGCAGAAACTCAGCGGGAAGTGCAGCACCTGACCCAGCAGTTACAGACCATCACCACCGACCAGGAGCGGCTACGACAAAACCTGCGTGAGATGCCACGCGAGGCGGAGGCTTATCAGCGTTACCTCAAGAAGTTTGACGACCAGGAGACGGAGATCGAGCAACTGCAGCAACAGATCAAGGCAACGCAGGAACTGGAGCAC
>CAYXJH010000432.1:0-3055 GCA_964465415.1 uncultured Gemmatimonadaceae bacterium | reverse complement strand
TCGCCGTCGCGCTGCTGGCGGACCGGGGCCGGCTGTCGCTGGACGACGACGTGCGCACGCACATCCCCGAGCTGCCGGACCTGGGCGAGGTGGTGCGGCTGCGGCATCTGGTGAGTCATACCAGCGGGTACCGTGAGTTCCTGAACGCGCTGGCCATCGGCGGGTGGCGCTTCGACCCGCTGGACCACATCGACCGGGACGAGATCCTGACGGTGGTGCAGCGGCAGCCAGCGCTCCAGAACAGCCCGGGCGCCGAGTACAATTACAACAACACCGGCTACGCCTTGCTGGCGCTGGTGGTGGAGCGAGTGACCGGCGAGCCGTTCCGCGACTGGATGGCCTCGAACGTCTTCGAGCCGCTGGGGATGCACGCCACGGTGATCCGGGGGGACCCGCGCCGGATCGTCCCCGCCAGCGCGCAGGGGTACGGCCCGGTGGGAGAGGATGGGGCCGACGGATTCCAGGAGATCCCCGACATCCCCGCGGCCATGGGCGCGGGCGGCATCTACACCACCGTAGGGGACCTGGCTCTCTGGATGCGGAACCTCCGCACGGCGGAGCTGGGCGGCCCGGCCGTTCTGGAGCGCATGACCACGCGCAACGTCCTCACCACCGGGGACACGACCAGCTACGCCATGGGCCTCATGGTCAGCACCGTCCGTGGCCTCCGGGTGATCCAGCACGGCGGCGCCGACGCGGCTCACCGCTCGACATTCATCTATCACCCCGACCTGGACGCGGGGCTCATCGTGCAGAGCAACCATGCGACGTTCGACGGCGCCATTCCCGGCCGCATCGCCGACGTGTTCTTCGGGGAGCACATGGAGCCTCGGGAGGAACCGGCGGCCGCCGCGGAGGTGGCGTTCGACCCGGAGCTGTTCGACACGTCGTCGTTCGACGCGTATGCGGGCCGGTACGAGCTGGAGGTCCAACCCGGGTTCATCCTCACCTTCTGGCGCGATGAGGACCGCCTGATGACCCAGGCCACCGGGCAGCAGCCGTTCGAGCTCACGCCCACGTCCGACTCCACGTTCGCCCTGAGCGTGGTGCGGGCGAGCGTCACATTCCACCGGGACGAGGATGGCCGCGTTACGTCGCTGACGCTACACCAGAACGGCGACCACATCGCCCACCGCCTGCCCGACGAGGACGCGGACGCGGTGGACCTGGCGCCCTACGTGGGCCGCTACTACAGCGCGGAGTTCGAGACGTTCTACGACGTGGTGATCGAGGAGGACCACCTGGTGGTCCGGCACCGCCGGCTCGCGCCCATGACCCTGGACCACGCCTCGGACGATGCCTTCACGGGCCCCTTCCCCCTGGCCCGCGTGGAGTTCGATCGAGGCGATGACGGGCGCGTCACCGGCCTGCGGGCCAGCAACGGGCGGGCGCGGGACATCCTGTTCCGAAGGACCGACTAGGTGAGGAGCAGCCTGGGAGAGGAGCCGGGTTCAGGACGATCCTCACCGGGTTCTCGACAACCATTCATGAGAAGCCGGATAGGGTGGAGAGGGGGTCGCCGTCGCTGGTGTGCGCTTCACGGCACGAAGATCGCTCGCACACCGATCTACTGCCGCCAGGTGCGGGTTCAGTATGGTCGTTGCCAGGGGCGAGACGGTGCCACGCCGATCGGGAGAACCGGTTTCATGAGGGACGGGCTACAGTCCGACGCGGCGGCCATACCTGCCGAGCCCGCCTCCAGCGGGCGCGAGCGTCTGGACGAGGAGCTGCGGGAGGCGGGAATCAGCGCCGGCGACATCGTCGAAACCATTCACGATCCGCTCATCGTTCTCACTCCCGACCTCCGTGTCCAGGTGGTGAACCCGGTCTTTTACGAGAGCTTCCGGGTTTCACCGGAGGAGACGACCGGGCGCCTGATCTACGAGCTCGGCAACGGCCAATGGGACATCCCCGAGCTGCACACCCTGCTCGAGGAGATCCTGCCGGAGAACGACAGCTTCGATGGGTACGTAGTCGCTCACGAGTTCGAGGGTCTCGGCTGGCGCGTGATGCTGCTGAACGCCCGACGCCTCGACCACCTCCAGCTCATCCTTCTGGTGATTGGGGACATCACCGACCGGGAACAGGCCGAGGCGCTCCGCGCGGCAAAGGAGGAGGCCGAAAAGGCGAGGGAGGAGGCGGAAGCGGCGAGCCTGGTCAAGAGCCAGTTTCTCGCGACCATGAGCCATGAGCTGAGGACGCCGCTGACCGGTGTTATCGGGGTCGCCGAGCTGCTGGAGACGGAAGTGCTGGGCCCCACGACCGGGAGACAGAAGGAGGGTCTTTCACGGATCCGCAAGAACGCGTGGCACCTGGTCCGGATCATCGACGAGATTCTGGCCTACGCCCGCTCCGAGGCGGGCAGGACCGAGGTCTACCGGGAGCGGGTGCCGGTGACGCAGGTCGTGCGCGACATCGTGGAGATGCTCGAGCCCGTGTCGGACGAGCACGAGGCCTCGTTGCGGCTGACGGCTCCCGACGAGCCGGTGTTCGTGGTGACGGACCGGGGGAAGCTGACCCAGATCGTGACCAATCTCGTGGGCAACGCCCTGAGGTTCTCAGGGTCTTCTGTAGACATCCGGCTGAGCGTGGACGATGACTGGATCCAGATCTCGGTGGAGGACACCGGTCCGGGCATCCCGGCGGACCGACAGGAGGAGATCTTCGAGCCGTTCACGCAGCTGGATGCCTCGCCGACACGGGAGCAGGGCGGCACCGGCCTCGGCCTGGCCATTGCCCGGCGGCACGCCCTGCTCCTCGGCGGCGACATCGAGGTGGAGAGCGTGGTGGGGGAGGGTAGCACGTTCTCCCTCCGCCTGCCGCGAAGTTCTTCGTAGCCTTGCCACCCTCGGCGGGTAGTCGGACCGCCGGCCGCGCTCGTGCCCGCCTGACTGCTCCCCAACTCCCGTCCCACCCACGGGTTTCGCCCGCGCGCGTCCACCTGCGGCCGCGTCTACGGCCGCGTCGCTCCGGCGGCCGACGCCGCGGTCAGCGGCCGGTCCCGGTTCCGCTGCTCCACAGCACGCATCACGGCTGGCGGCGTGGGCTCCCACCC
>CAYXJH010000431.1:0-3057 GCA_964465415.1 uncultured Gemmatimonadaceae bacterium | reverse complement strand
CGAGACACGAGACCCGAGACGCGAGACGCGAGACGCGAGACGCGGAGGACTCCGCTACTGAGTGTAAAACCTACCCTCGGTTTCGCCATCGACACGTGGCCCTGGGTCGATCTTCCGACGTCACACCAGACGTCCCGGGCCCGGTCTCATGGTCCCCCCGGTCCCGTGCTCGCAACGCCGCGTTCCGCGTCCCGGTTTCGGGTTTCGGGTTTCGGGTTTCGCGTTTCGGGTTTCGGGTTTCGCGTTTCGGGTTTCGCGTTTCGCGTTTCGGATTTCGCGTTTCGGGTCAGCGGCTGGCTGCGCGCCCCGTCGGGGCGAAAATCTCGCCGGAGTAGTAGCGCCCGTCGTCGGAGGCGAGGAATACGTAGGTGGGGGCGAGCTCGGCGGGTTGCGCGGGCCGCTGCCACAGGGTGTCGCGGCCGAACCGGCCGACGTGATCGCGGTCCAGGGTGGCGGGGATCAGGGGCGTCCAGACGGGGCCGGGCGCGACGCAGTTCACGCGCACGCCGCGGTCGGCCACGGCCTGGGCGAGGGACCGGGTGAACGCGTGGATCGCGCCCTTGGTCGCCGCGTAGTCGACCAGGGTGGCGTGCCCCTGCATTGCGGTTACGGAGCCCGTGTTGAGGATGACGCCACCGGGCGCCATGTGCCGGAGCGCGGCCCGGGCGACGTGGATGTAGGCGAGGATGTTGGTGCGGAACGTCCGCTCGATCTGTTCGATGGAGAGCTGATCGAACTCGCGCTCCTGCTGGTAGGCGGCGTTGTTGACGAGGATATCCAGGCCGCCGAGCTCGGCCGCGGCCCAGTCGACGATGTCCCGGCAGGCGCCGGCCTCGGCAAGATCCGCGGCACGGTAGGCGGCATTGCGTCCGGCATCGCGGACGAGGCCGACGGTGGCCTTGGCGTCGTCGTGCTCGTTGTAGTAGGTGATGGCCACGTCGGCGCCCTCGCGGGCGAAGGCGATGGCGACGGCCCTGCCGATTCCACTGTCGCCGCCGGTAATCAGCGCGCGACGCCCCTCGAGCTTTGCCGCGCCGCGATAGCTGTCCTCGCCGTGGTCGGCGGCGGGGGTCATGCCTGCCTCCCGACCAGGCCATTCCTGGCTCTGTGCGGGGGGCGAATCGTCACGTCCGTCGGCCGTGCGTCTCGGGTCGGGGGGCTGGTCCAGCCCGTGCGGCGGTTCGGCCATGACGTCTCCCGGTTCGGGTTGTGTCGCCAATGCGGGAGGTGCAATCCGGATGCCAGGTCCGCCCGGCGGTTGCCGGACCCGCGAGTGGGGGGCACATTGTGATCTTGACCCCAATCCACGAGACGGGACGGCCCATGGCCCGCCAGCTTCTCGTAGCCGGCGCCTTCGCGCTCCTACACATCAACCCCACAGTCGTCATGGCCCAGCAGAGCGGGGACGCGGCGCCGCTGCCGGTGCCGGGTCGATCCACCGTGGCCACGCAATACGGCGTGGTCGCCACAAGCCAACCCCTTGCCGCCATGGCCGGCATCCAGATGCTCCAACGAGGGGGGAACGCCGTGGACGCGGCCATCGCGACGAACGCGGCCATGGGCCTGATGGAGCCCACGGGCAACGGGATCGGTGGTGACCTGTTCGCGCTGGTCTACGACCCGTCGACGGGCCGGGTCCATGGCCTCAATGCCAGCGGCTGGTCGCCGGCCGCGCTCACCGTGGACTTCATCCGCGACCAGGGCCTGGAAGAGATGCCGGACCGGGGGATCCACTCCGTCACGGTGCCGGGCGCCGTCGCCGGCTGGACGGCCTTGCTGGATCGGTTCGGCCGGCTCCCACTACTGGACCTCCTGACGCCGGCGATCCGGTACGCGGAGGCGGGTTTTCCCGTTGCCCCGGTCACGGCCGGTCTGTGGGCGCGATCCCACGAGATGCTCGGGGCGGACCCGAGCGCCAGCACGACCTTCCTCGTGGGCGGGCGGCCACCGGCGGCAGGCCAGCTCTTCAGGAACCCGGACCTGGCAAGGACGCTGGCCCGGATCGGCGAGGAAGGCCGCAATGGCTTCTACGCGGGCGAGACGGCCGACGCGATGGTCGCTCTTTCCCGGGCTCGGGGCGGGACCCTCTCCCACGATGATCTGACGGCGTACGAAGCGGAGTGGGTGGAGCCGATCCAGACGGTGTACCGGGGCTGGACGGTGTACCAGATCCCGCCCCAGGGACAGGGAATCGCAGCGCTCATCATGTTGAACCTCATGGAGCGTTACCCGCTGGGCGAGATGGGATTCCACGATGCCGACGTCCTGCATGTGATGGTCGAGGCCAAGAAGCTCGCGTACGCAGACATGCTCGCGTACGTGGGCGACCCCGCCTTCTCCGATATCCCCACCGAGGCGCTGCTCGACAAGACCCACGCCGCCGACCGGGCGCGGTTGATCGATGGCGAGCACGCGTCATGCCGGGTCGAGCCCTCCCACGTCCACGGCATCACTGATCGGCCCGCCAGTGAGACCATCTACCTCACCGTGGCGGACCGGGACGGGATGATCGTCTCGCTGATCCAGAGCAACTACGTGGGCTTCGGGTCGGGGCTCGTGGCGGAGGGAACGGGCTTCATGCTCCAGAACCGGGGCGCCCTGTTCACGCTCGAGCCGGGCCATCCGAACGTGCTGGAGCCCCGAAAGCGACCGCTGCATACCATCATCCCCGGCTTCATGGAGAATGGCGACATGAAAATCGGCTTCGGCATTATGGGCGGGTGGAACCAGGCCCAGGCCCACGCCCAGTTCGTGTCGAACATCGTGGACCACGGCATGGACATCCAGCAGGCCCTGGAGGCGGGTCGATTCTCTAAACGGACGTTCGATGGGTGCGATGTTGATTTCGAGGATACGATTCCGCCTGCGACCCTCGAACGCCTGATCGGGCGTGGCCACGAGATCACGGTCCACGGCCGCCGGACCTCCACGTTCGGCTACGGCCAGGCCGTCCTCTCCGCCGGCGCCGTGCGCTACGGCGCATCGGATCCCCGGCACGACGGCGCCGCCATCCCGGAGCCCCAGCCGTGAACGGCGCCCTCGTCGAGATCCCGCCCC
>CAYXJH010000430.1:1196-3058 GCA_964465415.1 uncultured Gemmatimonadaceae bacterium | reverse complement strand
ATATTGCCTCCCTCGCAAGGCAGGACCTGGCAATGCTGGCTCGTGATCACGAACGTGGCGGTAGTCGGGTCGAAGACGATGTGGCTCCACAACGTCGTGTGGGTCGTGCCTGGGTACAGGTACGGTAGAGGCTGGTCATTGACCGTTTGCAGCTCGTACGTCCGTCCTGCGAGCTCGTCGTCGGCCGGGCCCACGCTGTCGCTTCCGCAGCCGGCGACCACAACGGCACTGGCGATCACCGCGTGCCACCACGCAATTTTCTTCATGACTCCATCGCCTCCAACAGGGTATCGTATTCACACGAACTGTAATGCATTGGTACCGGGAATGGCCATGCATGTGGCTCCCGCGATACCGGACGCGGGAGAGCGTCGTCCGACGTGGTCAGTGCATTGTTTGTGCCCGGCAGCAGGGCCGGGGCAGTAGCCGTCAGCGCGTGCGGCACCAGGCGCCCGGATGGCACTGCGAAACGAGCGCCGCGCTACAATTCAGCGTTCCATAATGCGACATCGACGGCGCACGGGGCGTGCGGCCGAGCCGTGCCGCAGGACTTGAACTCGATCCAGAACCCAATGACAACGACAGACCCGAGCGCAGGGAAGATCCTGGTCACCGGCGCCACGGGGTTCACCGGGGGTGCGCTCGCCATCGAGCTGCGTCGGCGCGGGCATGGCGTCCGTGCCCTGGTGCGGAGCGGAAGCGCAACGACCCGGCTGGAGCGGAGTGGTGTGGACCTGGTGTATGGTGACCTGCGGAGCCCCGACGACGTGAACCGGGCCGTGGCGGGCGTGTCTCTCATCTACCACATCGCCGCCGTTTTCCGCACCGCAGGCCATCCGGACGCCTTCTACCACGACGTTAACGTGGGAGGGACGGCGAACGTTCTCGAGGCAGCCGCGCGGCAAGGCGTTTCACGGACCGTGCACTGTAGCACGGCGGGAGTGCACGGCCATGTGAGTCAGGTTCCAGCCGACGAGTCAGCGCCATTCAACGCGGGCGACATCTACCAGGAAACCAAGCTGGAAGGGGAGAAGCTCGCGGCGAGCGCGTTCGCGGGCGGGCTTCCGGGCGTGATCTTCCGCCCCGTCGGCATCTACGGACCGCACGACCTCCGCTTCCTGAAGCTCTTCAAAGCGGTCAAGAAGCGACGGTTTGCTATGTTCGGGTCGGGCGAGGTCCTGTATCACCTGACCTACATCGATGATCTGGTGGATGGGATCATCCTCTGCGGCGAGCACCCGGCCGCGATCGGCGAGACGTTCATCCTGGCCGGCAAGGAATACACGTCACTGAACCGTCTGGTCGAGGTCATCGCCGGCGCCGTGGGCGTCCGTGCGCCACGCGTGAGGCTGCCCCTGTGGCCGCTTCGCGCGGGAGCCGAGCTGTGCGAGACCGTATGTGTGCCGCTGGGCGTGGACCCGCCGCTCCACCACCGACGAGTCGACTTCTTCGTCAAGTCCCGCGCGTTTACGAGCAAGAAGGCGAGTCGCCTTCTGGGCTACGCGCCCCGCGTGCCGCTGGCGGATGGCGTGGCGAGGACCGCCCGCTGGTACGAGGCAGAGGGATTGATCTAGAGACGAGTCCGGTACGCCTCCGATCCCGGTTGAGAACGGGGCTTGCAGGAAGCGACGGCGACAAAGGTCCGGCCGTACGGAAAAGACGTTTGAATTGACGCCGATTCCAAGCAACCGGGGTCCCTGTCGGTGCTTCCCCCGACGCGGACCCCGAGGGTATGTTGTGCCCGTCCTACGAACAAAAGGCAACACGTGATGGTATCTTCAATGGCGACCCCCGACCGCCCCATGGCGGGCGCGGAGCGGTCGGTTTCCAGCCTGGACCACCTGCGGGAGGTGGTCTCGGAC
>CAYXJH010000430.1:0-1096 GCA_964465415.1 uncultured Gemmatimonadaceae bacterium | reverse complement strand
GGGAACCTGACGCTGGTGAGCAAGATCTACTTCCCGCGTGAGGTGATGCCGCTGTCCTCGGTGCTGGCGCAGGGCTGGGACAGCGCGATCGGCGCGATCGCCATCGCCGTCATGCTCCCGTTCCTGGGGATCTGGCCCCAGGCGCAGTGGCTCTGGGGGATCCCTCTCACGCTCCTGCTGATCACGTTCACGGCCGCGACCGCGCTGTTCCTCAGCTGCGCGAACCTGTTCTTCCGTGACGTGAAGTACATCGTGCAGGTATTGCTGACATTCGGAATCTTCTTCACACCCGTCTTCTTCGAGCCGCACATGTTCGGCGAGGTGGGCGGCCAGGTGATGATGCTCAACCCCATCGCCCCGATCCTGGAAGGTTACCGTCTGGCGCTGGTCGAGGGTCAGAGCCTGTGGTCGACGCTGTACGCCACGGTGGGGGATGACACGGTGAGGGTATGGGCGCCCTGGTACCTGGCATACAGCGCCGCTTGGGCGATCCTGGGTCTGATCGGCGCGACCCTGATGTTCCACCGCCTCGAGTTCCTCTTCGCGGAGTACGTGTGATGTCGACAGCCCGGGGCCGTGTGGTATTCGATGGGGTGTGGAAGAAGTTCCGCCGGGGCCAGCTGCACGACAGTCTTCGCGACCTGATCCCGGCCATGGCGCGCCGGCTAACGGGCCGGGGACCGGACCGCAGTCAATTGGAGGAGGGCGACTTCTGGGCCGTCAAGGACGTGTCGTTCGAGGTGAACCCCGGCGAGGCGCTGGGCATCATCGGTCCGAACGGGGCCGGGAAGTCGACGATCCTCAAGCTGCTTTCGGGGATCCTCCGTCCGAACCGGGGCACGTACCTGGTGGAGGGCCGGATCGGAGCGCTGATCGAGGTGGCCGCGGGGTTCCATCCGGACCTGACGGGCCGTGAGAACATCTTCCTGCAGGGCTCCATCATGGGGATGCGGAAGAGGGAGATCGAGACCCGTTTCGAGGAGATCGTCGAGTTCGCCGGGCTGCCGGAGTTCATCGACACGCAGGTCAAGCGGTACTCGACGGGGATGAACGCGCGGCTCGGGTTCTCGATCGCCGCGCACCTCAACCCGGACGT
>CAYXJH010000429.1:0-3073 GCA_964465415.1 uncultured Gemmatimonadaceae bacterium | reverse complement strand
GTCGGCGACGCACCTGCCGGTGGAGTGCCGCCCACCGCGTGGGGCCGGCTGTTGCCCGCCAGGTCCACGGAGTAGGCACGGAACGCGTACTGCCGACCGTACCGCAGGCGCGGGAGCGTGCCGGGCGCCGCTTCCGCCGTGCTGGACACGGGGTTCACCGGATCGGGATCCGTAGGCGGCTCGTCGTGCAGGACCTCGTCGCCTGCCTCGTGCACCACCACCTTGCCGGGGCGCGGCGCGGAGAGCGACCATCCCTCCCACCCGGCGATCACCTCGTGGGCGTATGTCGGACCGTCGGGATCGGAGTCGCTGCGGGCGACCGTCCCGGCCTGGAGGAACCCCGTATCGGGCTCGCGGCCCAGCACCTCACCGGCGCCCTCGACCACCACGGTCAGCAGTCGCTGATGGAGCGAGTGCCAGCGCTCGCTCACGTCGTCCCACACTTCGAGCCGCAGGCCCCGGTTGACCTGCTCGAGGGACAGGGGCGGCGCGGTCCCGCCCAGCACCGCACTGTCCTTCGTCGCGGAATCGGCGACCTGGCTCTGAAGCTGCAGCGCACCGTCCGGACGCGCCACGGAGAACCCCGTGGCCCGGAGCGACGCCGGCGCCGAGGTCACCGGGTCACCGTTCCGCTCCGCGGCGGCCAGGCGCGGCAGCGTCCGGACGTACTGCTCCAGCTTGAGCGCGGAAGCGTCCGGGTCCAGATCGAGGATCCTGAACCGGTCCTCGTCACCAAGCTTCAGCATGCCCAGGTGGAAGTCGTCGGAGCTGGAGTCGGCCGTGAAGGTCTGACCCACGACCCGGCTCGCCGTGCGCGGCTGGCTCTGGATGGTGTTGTCCAGCCCCGGGATCACGACCTCCGCCTGGATCCAGGAGACCCGCGCGAGCCTGGGCAGGTCGTCGACCCGGAGGTCGACGATCAACCCGAGCTTCCGGAGCAGCGGCGAGAGATCGCCGAGCAGACCTGCCCTCTCGTGGAAATCGGGTTCCGGCTTGACGACCGGCGCCCCGGTCGCCCCCGGCGTTGGCCGGTCCTGATAGGGCGCTTCGTCCTCGGGTCGCTGGTAGAAGCGCCGGGCGGCGTGCACATCGGCGGCGAGCTGGAGGAGCGGCGCGGCGCCTCGAAGCGAGCCGCCTTCCTGGACCACCTTGTCCAGCCGGCGCGAGATCTCGTGGTCGTGCCCCCCATCGATGACGCGATCCAGCGTCAGCATCCGATCGGACAGGCCCAGCGCTTCCAGCAGCGGGCGGGTGAGCGCGTTCCCGTCCACGCGCGGCGGGCTAACGGGGGAGGAGAAGATCGACGTCGAATGGGCGAGCAGCGCGTGCTGCTGCATGCGGTGCGCCGGGAACGAGCGCCAGGGTGAGGCGGCGAGGTCCGGCACGCGCCACGGCCGCACCGGCAGGTCGCCGGGAAACACACGGGCCCAGAGGTCCGGGTCCAGCGGGTCCAGCACCGGCGTTACGGGGATGTCCAGGATGCCGCTGCCGATCCCGCCGCCACGCAAGCGGAACTCGGCGCCGGCCAGCAGGCCCGTCCACTCCGAGACGTGCGGAAAGTCGGCGACGACCCCGACATCCCCGTCGGGCGTCAGGCGGTGGGTGACGAAGAGGGACACGTGGAACGCGTCGCCTGGCGATGCGGAATAGGGCAACGCGACGACGAGGAAGGATTCGGTGGCCATTCCCCTATACCTCGGCGAAGGCGGCGCAGTAGCGGGACCAGGAAGGCGAGGTCCCATCCGGCAGGACGCCCATGACCTGCTCGAACGACGGATCGCCGTTGGACCCGGCGAGCCTCCGCTCGCACGTGATGGTGACGGACCCCGAGAAGATGAAGACCCGGACCTCGACCACGATGGAAGCTCGCCCCACCATCTTCCCGGTGGGGAAGTCGTAGCGCAGCGCGAGCTCCAGCGTGATGGACGCGGAGATCAGCCCCAGTACGTCCACCTCGCCGCGGATCCGGAAATAGCCCGTCAGGCTGCCGGCGTCCGCTTCGAGCCGGAGGTAGACGCCGATCATCACGGACACGCTGCCGGATGCCACGCCGAAGTTCACCGAGAGCGAAGCGCCCGCCTCCAGCGCCATCTCCAGCACGACCAGCCCGCGAGGGGAGAGCCGGATCCCCACGAATCCGCCCCCGCCGATCATGATGACGGTCATGCGGAACGGCTTCTCGCGGGAGCAGAAGTTGAAGCCGATCGTGAGCGCCTCGTCGCCCAGGAACGGGACGCGCGCGTCCGCACCCAGGCTGATGTTCTCGAGGGAGAACACGCCCACGGCGACGGATGGCAGCCCCAGGTCGAACCCCGCGGTCACGCCTTCGGGTGACACGTCCACGTAGGGCGGGTCGGCGAAGGCGTCGAACGGGATCATCCGCTTCAGGGTCTCGATGAACCCCAGCACGCCGACGAACTCGATGCCGCGGAAGACGACGTCCACCTCCGGCTTCCGGCCGGAAGCGGCGCGGAACCCGATCCGGTCGAACCCCAGGCGCATCAGCGGCGCGGTGGGGAACAGGTTCAGCGCGAACTCCCGTAACTCGGCCAGGACATCGGCGCCCACGCCGGCCGTGCCGGACGCGCGCGCCTCGACGGAAAGGAGGAATCCGTCCGGTCGGACGATGAATAGCGCGTCGTTGTCCGGGACGTCGGGGAAGTTGGTCAGCCGGGGTCGCCACTCGTAGCGGGCGCGGATCCCTGCGCCCGCGGGGTCGATCCCGTTCACGAACTGTGCGATGGACTCGATCGTGTCAGCGATTCCTGCGGCGCCGAGCGCCGGCTCCAGCGCGTTGATCAGCCGCTCGATCTCCGCCTTGACCGGTGGAGGCAGGGCCTGCTCCCGCACGAGGGAACGGAGCGCCTGGATCCGGTCGGCCAGCGCTGACAGGGTCGCGGAGACCGCCGCCGTGACATCCGCGAGCGACGAGGAGTTGGCCAGGCTCAGAAGTGACTCGACCGCCGCCACCAGCTGATCCACCTCCGGCTCGAGCTGGCTCCGGATGGACTCCAGCTGGGTGCGGGCACTCTGCGCCTGCGCCTGAAGCGCGCTGGTCGCCGCTCCGGCAGCG